>NZ_CBFHWH010000009.1:0-51486 GCF_965659035.1 Aequoribacter sp.
TTGCCAGCGGCTCGGATTGCCTCGGCGCGAGGGACTGCGTCGGCGACCTGATGAGCCAGAACAGGTACGACAGGTGCCCTGTCTTGACGCATACGATAGCGCCCATCGGTACAGCCGACGATCGCGATCGAGAGCAGCCCAATTAAGGCCCACCGAATCACTGCTCTCGCAACCCCGCAGCTAATGCCTCCGACAATTCAGTGACCGCCATAGCGTACATGCGACTGTGGTTGTAACGGGTAATAGCATAAAAGTTGTTGAACACCAGCCACTGCTGTGGCCCAACTTCGGTTTCCATCTCAATAGGCTCAATCAAACTATCTGACGGCAAACTTGGGCTAAGGAGTGCGGCAGCCTCGGCAGGTAGCTCAGCGATAGTGTAGCTGAGCTTTAAATCGTCAGTAAGCCACTCTGGGGCCAAAAACTGTTCAGTTTTCAGCGGCAGTGTAATCGGTTGCCCTGCTTTCCAACCGTGCCTTTTTAGATAGTGCCCCACGCTACCTATCGCGTCGGCCTCATTATTCCAAATATCAACGAAGTCATCGCCATCAAAATCGATTGCGTACGCCCGATAGCTACTGGGCATAAACTGCCCAAAACCCATGGCTCCTGCATAAGAGCCTTTCGGCTCTAATGGGTTAATTTTTTGTTCTTTAGCTAACTGCAAATATTCGACCAACTGCTTGCGAAAAAACTTTGATCGCTTGGGGTAGTCAAAAGCCAAGGTCGATAAAGCATCAATCACTCGATAAGAACCTGCTATGCGACCGTAGTAGGTTTCTACTCCGATAATTGCGGCCATTACTTCAGCGGGGACACCAAGCTCTCGCTCTGCACGCGCTAAGGTCTCTTGATGAGCCCGCATGAATTCCAAGCCTTCTTTGATACGGCGCTCCGTTAAGAAGATATTTTGGTACTCGTGCCAAGCCAACACCTTTTCAGCGGGCCGAGAGATTGCATCGATGATCGACTGTTTTTTCTCGGCTGCACGAAAGAGTTCGACCAACTCGGACTCAGTATAACCAAAGGCCTCTAACTGTGATGTAAGCTCTGAAAGCTTTAATTCTGGGTGATCGCTGTAATCGGCCCAGACGCCGGTTCCTGAAATCGCTAACACTAAACCAAACCACCGCAATCTTTTAACCATCACATACCTCATCAATTTACTTGGCGCTTATCTTGACTAATCGACATCAGGATACCGAAACCTGCCAGCAGAGTCACAATAGATGTCCCGCCGGCGCTGACCAAGGGCAAGGGCACGCCCACTACGGGTAAAATGCCCGCAACCATCCCCATATTAACGAATACATACACAAAAAACGTTAGGGTAATGCTTGCTCCAACCAATCGGCCATAGGTCGACTGCGCATTGTAACTAATCCAGAAACCGCGCAAACAAATAAACAGATAGAGCATCACCAGCCAAAGTACGCCCTGAAGACCATATTCTTCTGCGAGCACCGCAATAATAAAATCGGTGTTGCTCTCGGGTAGAAAATCTAACAGCGTCTGAGTGCCTTGCATATAGCCTTTACCCGACCAGCCTCCTGACCCTATCGCTGTTTTACTTTGTATGATGTTCCAGCCAGCACCGAGCCGATCGCTCTCGGGGTCCAGTAAGGTCAGAACCCGCTGCCTTTGATAATCTTTCATCACAAAGGACCACAACGGCCAGATCGACGCCACTCCGATACCAGCGGCAGTCAGGAGGTATCGCCAAGACAGACCGGCTAAGAACAACACAAAAAAACCTGATACTGCAACGAGAATAGCCGTACCCAAATCGGGTTGCAAAAAAATCAACACCGCAGGGAGCCCCATCAAAATAAGGGTAGCACCCACATACTTTGGATTGGGCGGCAAACTGCGTTTAGCCAAATACCAGGCCACTGTCAGGGGCACCGCAAGTTTCATAATTTCCGAGGGCTGAAACCGGAATCCCCCCAGCGAAAGCCAGCGTTGCGCGCCTTTAGCGCCCACACCGACAAACAACACGGCAATCAATGCCAGTATCCCAACAAGATACATCCAAGGCGCCAAGCGCGCATACCGATAGACTGGAATCTGAGCGGCCACTAACATGCCACAAAAGCCTATCAGCAAATACACAGACTGCCGCTGAATGGCTGCGTTACTGCCATCAACCGCACTATTCAACACTGTTAAGCCAAAACCAGCCAGTACCAATAAACCGCTGAGCAACCAGGGGTCCAGCTTTAAAATAGACCAAACCGTTGAGCTGCGGCGAAAAGCGTCACCGCTATCGGGCATGCGACGCAGATACTCAGCCATTGCTCGCCAGCCCTACATTTCGCATAACGCCTTTATCTGGGTTCGCCAACCATGCGTCCAGCACAGCCCTAGCAACCGGAACGGCCGCACTACTACCGCCACCGTTTTCGACAATCACCGCAAGCGCAATCGTAGGCGCTTCGATAGGTGCAAACGCAATAAACAGACCGTGGTTTCGATGCCGTTCGGCGATCTCATCTTCATCGTATTCTTCATCTTGAGCAATCCCAATCACTTGCGCTGTGCCGGTTTTTGACGCCACTCGGTACTGTAAACCTTTGGCCATGGCATGTGCAGTTCCACTGCGCTCGTGCACAACAGCCTCCATACCTTCTATGATCGCCTGCCAATGTGATGGTTCAATATCAGGCAGCTGCAGACGCCTAGTTTCAGGCACTACGCCATCGACTTCGGCCACCAGCGAAGGTTTATAGGCATACCCTCGATTTGCGAGAACCGACGTCATTAAAGCCAGCTGCATGGGTGTGGCCAACATATAACCCTGACCAATCCCCACGCTTAAGGTCTCACCTGGGTACCAGGGGCGCCCCCGATTCTGTAATTTCCATTCCGACGAGGGCAAAACCCCCGGACGCTCATTGATCGTATCCACACCTGTTCGAGCACCCAAATTAAAATCTTGCAAGAAATCATGCATGCGATCGACCGTCATATTGCGCGCCAGGTCATAAAAGTACACATCACACGATTCGGCAATCGCCATGTGCAAATCAACCTTATCGGCATGTCCACGACCTCGAATACGCAACACCCAATCGCGGTAACGTCGGTCGTCTCCGGGGATGGTATACCACCCTGGATCGGCGACTTTTGATTGCGGTGTCACTAATCCCATGTGTAAGCCCGCTAGCCCAATCGCGGGCTTGACCGTTGAACCAGGCGGATACTGCCCCTGCAGCGCTCTGTTAAACAAGGGGACATCGGGCGAATCCCGCAACTCTGCGTACTCTTTAAAACTAATGCCATTCACAAAAGAGTTGGGGTCAAAACTTGGACTTGAATAGAGCGCCAGAACGCCGCCATCTCGGGGATCAATAGCCACAACTGCACCACGCTGCCCCTGAAGGGCTTGCGCCGCAGCAAGCTGTAAATCAGCATCCAGATTCAGCGTTAAATCCTTCCCCGGTACAGGGGGTGTTTTTTCAACCAGTCGCATGATACGGCCGCGCGCATCCGTCTCGACAGTTTGCACACCCACCTGACCCAATAGTGCTGTCTCGTAATACTTTTCAATGCCTGTTTTGCCAATGTGGAAGGTACCCTCGTAAGGCCCCTCCGGCAGCGTTTGCAGTTCGCGTTCGTTAATCCGGCCGACATAGCCGACTGCATGGGCAAATAGATCGGCCAACGGATAAGATCTAATCAGCTGAGCCTCGATTTCAACGCCTGGTAATTCGTGACTATTTACCGCAATACGAGCTCTCTCGTCTTCCGAGATACGGAACTTAAGAGGTACAGGCGCATAGGGTCGTGTGCTAGGGCGGCGACGCTGAAAGGCCGCTACATCGTCATCCGACAACTCGATGATTTGCTGCAAACGCTCAATGATCTCATCGAGCCCCCCCGTTCTCTCTACCACAACCGACAGAACGAACGAAGGTTCATTTTCAGCAATTAAACGACCCGCTCGGTCTCGAATTAATCCGCGGCGAGGCGGCAAAGGCTGGGTCTGCAGTCGGTTTTGATCAGATTGCGTTGCGTAAATCGCATGATCAACGATCTGCAAATGGTAGTAGCGAATCACGATCAACCCGAGCATGACGGCAAAAATCACTAAAGTAACGACCAAACGGTCCGCGAAGATTCGGCCTTCGCGATTGGCGTCTTTCAATAAGTTGCGCTCAGCTGCCACCGTTCGATCTCTTAGAGTTATGCGCGATGATATGGGTGCCCTATCGATAGTGACCACGCCCGATAGAGCTGCTCGGCCAATACCACTCTGACGAGCGCGTGGGGCAGTGTCAAGGCACTGAGTGACAATCTTTGATTCGCACGCGCCAAACAGCTTTGATCCAGTCCGTCAGGGCCTCCGATCAGAATCACGAGGTCACCCCTGTGAGCTTGCCACGCCTGCCAGTTCTCGGCCAATTCCTCGCTGGAGCATGACTTGCCTCGAACATCGAGAGCAACGACGAAGTCGTCTTCGCGAATCTGCTTCAGAATCGATTGCGCCTCAGTTGCTAAATAATGCTCGGCTTTGCGGTCTTTGCGGCGTGTCGCTAGCGGTAAACTGACCCAATCGATTTTCACATCACGCGGCAAACGCTTGTCGTAATCGGCCACCCCAGCCTCAACCCAAGAGGGCATTTTGCCAGCGATAGTTAAAACTCTAATCTTCACGGCGAGCTGGGGCGTCTACCGACCACAAGCGCTCAATATCATAAAAAGCTCGGGTAGCAGGCAACATAACGTGAACCACAACACCACCCAAGTCCACTAGCACCCATTCACCAGTATCTTGGCCTTCCACGCCCAGGGGCGGCATTCCCGCCTTTTTAGCGGCTACGATTACGTTATCAGCCAATGACTTAACGTGACGGTTTGAGGTACCGCTAGCCACGACCAAATACTCCATAACATCTGTTAAAGCGCCGACATCCAAGACCTCGACATTGACTGCCTTTAAATCGTCTAATGCCGCTTGTGCTAGTTCTTTAACAGCCAAAGAATCCATCATTCAAGTATCACCTTTTCAAGCCCTTTAGGCCTATACGTATAATTTTTGCTGCGCGATATAGTGTCGCACAACATCGGGAACCAACCCATCAATCGATAAACCGGCCTGCAGTCGTTCGCGAATGTCTGAGGCTGAAATATCCAGCAATCGGGACGACAAAAAAGCAACGCCCCCACACGATTGCCGGGGCAAGGCATTAACATCAGCTCGGTATTTGCTTACCCAGCTCGCTAACTCGCCCTGCTCAGGCCAAGCCCAGCCGGGCCTCGCCAAAACTAAGATATTAAGTATCTCTAAAAACTCCTGCCAGCGGTGCCACGATGTAAACCCCAAGAACGCATCGGCCCCCATAATCATGGTCAAACTGGCGTCAATGCCTACCTCGGCGCGAAATTCGCAGGCGGTAGCAAAACTGTATGACTTGCCCGAGCGCTGCAATTCGCGACTATCGACCTCAAGCTGAGCAATATCTTTTACCGATTCCGCCACCATCGCTAAACGCCTTGCAGCATTTACTCGCGGCGCATCGCGATGCGGCGGGTCGGCCGCGGGCACCAGCGTTATGCTCGACAGCCCCAGAGCCTCGCAAGATTCAACGGCCATTCGAATATGCCCGTTGTGGATGGGATCAAAGGTGCCTCCCATAAACGCTTTTGCTCTTGAACCTAGACTCAAGAACGAACCTGCCCTGTTCCGAACACGACGTATTTTTGTGAGGTGAGTCCCTCCAAGCCCACCGGGCCCCGAGCGTGGATTTTGTCGGTCGAAATACCGATCTCAGCCCCTAACCCATATTCAAACCCATCGGCAAAACGCGTTGAGGCATTCACCATGACCGAGCTCGAATCCACCTCGCGCATAAATTGCTCAGCATGCGCATGGTTGTTGGTCACAATAGCATCAGTATGATGTGAACCATAGGCGTTGATGTGGTCTATGGCCTCAGCCAAACCCGCAACAATTCGCACCGCTAAAATAGGCGCCAAGTACTCGGCGTACCAATCAGCTTCTGTGGCGACTACCGCCCAATTCAGTATTCGACAGGTTTCAGAACAACCGCGAACCTCAACGCCCTTAGACTGCAACTCGGGGCCGATCAGAGCTAGCGCGTCTGCCGCCACCGACCGGTCAAGTAACAGCGTTTCCATGGTGTTACAGGTGCCATAACGATGCGTCTTAGCGTTGATGGCGATGGCATTTGCCATGGATAAATCTGCACCCGCATCAATGAACACGTGACAAACGCCATCTAGGTGTTTGATTACGGGAATACGAGCTTCAGCGGTGATGCGCTCAATAAGTCCTTTACCACCGCGCGGGACGATCACATCAACGAACTTATCCATTGTAATCAACGCGCCCACTGCAGCGCGATCGGTCGTGTTCACCACTTGCACCGCCGTTTCAGGCATGCCGGCGTCAGCCAGCCCCGCCTCAATACAGCGAGCGATTGCGCCGTTTGAGTGAATAGACTCGGATCCTCCGCGCAAGATCGTCGAATTGCCCGATTTGATGCACAAACTGCTGGCTTCAATCGTAACGTTTGGTCGAGACTCATAAATAATACCGACCACTCCCAAAGGCACACGCATCTTACCAACGCGAATACCTGACGGCATGGTGCGAATTTGGTCGGTTGCACCGATCGGGTCGGGGAGTGAGGCAACTTGCTCTAAATTAGCGATCATACCGTCAATACGACCGGCATTCAGGGCCAAGCGATCACACATTGCATCATCAAGCCCCTGAGATTTGGCTGCCGCCAGATCTTTCGCATTCGCAGCCAATATGAGCTCTCGCTGTGAATCGATACGTTGTGCAATACACCACAGTGCATGGTTGCGTTGACTTAAGCTACTTAATGCCAAGACGCGCGCCGCTCGCTTGGCTTGTTGTCCCAAGCCGAGCATGTAGTCAGAGACATCCATAATTCGTTTCCGTTGTTCTCGTGCTCAGTATACGCTAATCAATCACGCCTTACCTCTATGACGCGTTAAGTGTCGCGAAGGGTGCTATTTAACCCACTGAGATGACGACAGGCTTCTGAGGATTTTCTATAATTTTAAGGAGTCTAAACGTATATGTTGCCAGTCCAACGAGACCGTTATCAAGATGGCGAGTACACGACACAGCGTACCCGCCGATGAAATCAACCGTTCTGCGCAGTAGCCGCTTCTTTAATAAGCGTTTGAAGCTCGCCGGTTTCATACATTTCAGTCACGATATCGCACCCTCCAATCAACTCACCTTGAACCCACAGCTGCGGGAAAGTAGGCCAATTCGCATACGCGGGCAAATGAGCGCGAACATCGGGATTCGATAACACATCAACGTAGGCAAAGCGTTCACCGCAGGCCATCAGCGCCTGCACTGTTCTGGCTGAAAAGCCACACTGTGGCTGATTTGGTGAGCCTTTCATGTACAACAAAATCGGATTGTTCTCGATTTGCTCTTTAAGGGTCTCGATTACATCGCTCATAACACTCTCCTGTGAAAACCGTATTGTAGCCTACATGGCCACAAACACCAGAAACTCAAGGGCTAGTAACGTAATTTTGCCAAATTTACCGGCGCTCTTCATTGCCCCTGTTTCGATCCAGGGGTAACATTAAGTCCTTGGGCAGCACTCGCTGCCTTTTTACTTTGCAAAGAGGATCCGCCGTGTCGTCCATAATGCCGACCTACAAGCGTTTGCCGGTGCAATTCGTCCGCGGACAGGGTGCCTGGCTCTATGATGCCAGCGATACTGCATATTTGGATGCGCTGACGGGTATTGCTGTGACTGGACTTGGCCACTGCCATCCTGCCGTCAGTGCAGCATTGGCAAAGCAAGCCCAAACCCTCATGCATTGCTCGAATCTTTATCACATTCCGACACAGGAAGTACTGGCCGAGACACTGTGCCGCATCGCGGGCATGGATGCCGTATTTTTTGGCAATTCTGGCGCCGAAGCAAACGAAGCAGCCATCAAGCTTGCCCGCCTTTACGGGCATCAAAACGGTATCGAGTCACCGACTATTATCGTTCTGGAACACGCCTTCCACGGCCGCACCATGGCAACTTTGACCGCCACCGGTAACGCCGCTGTACAGAAGGGTTTTGAACCTCTAGTGCCCGGCTTTATCCGAGTTCCCGCAGGCGATATCGAAGCGATTGCCGCGCTCGCAAACAATGCCAACATTGTTGCAGTCTTGGCCGAACCGGTACAAGGCGAGGGCGGTGTGAGACGATTGAACGATGACTATTTGCGCGGGCTCCGCGAACAGTGCGACCGCAATAACTGGCTGCTCATGTTCGATGAAGTTCAATCCGGTAACGGCAGAGTGGGCACTTACTTTGCCTATTTAGGCCTGAATTTCAAGCCCGACGTGGTAACGACCGCAAAAGGCTTAGGCAACGGCGTACCCATCGGCGCCTGCCTAGCGCAAGGTAAGGCGGCCAGAGTGCTAGGAGCTGGGAATCACGGCTCCACCTATGGCGGCAACCCGCTCGCGAGTGCCGCGGCTATGGCCGTGATCAACACCATAGAACAAGACAACCTCACGCAGCGAGTTCCCATTATCCGCAAACTCATTAGCGAGTCACTGTATCAGCAAAGCCAGGCAGCGACAGACCTAATCAAAACCGAGTCAGGCCAAGGACTTATGCTAGGCTTTGTTATGTCGCAGGATTGCCCTGAATTGGTATCGCTTGCGTTAGAGCAAAAGCTTCTCATCAACGTGACAGCGGGCAATGTGGTTCGCCTGCTTCCCGCCTTGACTCTGACCGACGACGAGGCAATCTTGATCGGTGAACGACTTGCGGGAGTCATCGACACCTACGCGTGGCAAATAAAGGGTTAACACCATGACCACAACTCGACATTTTCTGAGACTCACCGACTTAAGCTCGAGCGAGTTAAAAACGCTGATACAACGCGCTATCGAGCTCAAATCCATGCAGCAAAAAGGCGAACAACACGCCTTGTTTCCAAATGCTACCATGGCCATGATTTTTGAGAAGGCGTCGACGCGCACACGAGTCTCATTCGAAGCCGGTATGGCACAGTTTGGCGGACACGCCTTATTTCTCTCTCCCAACGACACTCAGCTAGGCCGCGGCGAACCCATCGAAGATACTGCCAAAGTCATTTCGCGAATGGTCGATATCGTGATGATTCGCACCTCTGCGCACGAACGGCTGGAGGTGTTCGCTCAAAATTCTAGAGTACCCGTGATTAACGCTTTGTCTGACGAATCGCATCCCTGCCAATTGCTGGCCGATATGATGACGTGGTATGAACACCGAGGTGACATGCAGGGTAAAACAGCAAGCTGGATTGGCGATGGCAATAACATGTGCCACTCATTCATTCGCGCCGCGCATCTATTTGGCTTCCATTTAAATATCGCCTGCCCAGATGGCTTCGACCCAGATCAAGCCTTACTCGACGAATACGCTCACTGCATAACGTTGACGCGAGACCCAGCAAGCGCAGCAAGGGGATCTGATCTCCTAGCGACCGACGTATGGGCATCGATGGGACAAGAGCAAGAGGCGAAAGCACGCATCGCAGCTTTCGAAGGCTTCGAGCTCAACCGCGAGTTATTAAATCTGGCTAACCCAGACGCCATTTACCTACACTGCTTACCCGCGCATCGCGGGGAGGAAATTAGCGCCGACTTAATGGACGACCCAAGCACTGTAATCTGGGATGAAGCCGAGAATCGGCTGCACGCCCAAAAGGCCTTAATCGAGTTCTTACTGCAACAAAAGTAATACAAAAGATCCATCTTGGTGCGCGCCATTTGCTAAATAACACTTGGCGCTAAAAACCCTTTTCGTTAGATCAAATTAATCCGATCTGGCCCTCTACACCCCCTACCATACTCGACCCGCAAACACACAAGCCATCAAGGTTAGTGACCACTAACAATCTATTTTACCCACAATCTATACACAAGCTTTACCCGAGATATGCCTATTGCATTGCCGCATAGACACCAGTATCTTGTGTGGCATAATAACTCAAAGCACCACATATGGTGTCTAGACTTAAAATCGACCCTACAAGCAAGAGCGCCGGAGCAAGCATGGAAACAACAAGTACACCAATATCGCCATCGACCAGCAAAACGACCGCCAGTCCTACCGCGACACCCATCGAAGCAACCGCTCCCGGCACGCTGAAAGTTATCAAGCGCAACGGTCAAGTTGTTCCTTTCGACAACAGCAAAATTTCGGTCGCGATTACGAAGGCATTCTTAGCGGTTGAAGGTGGTACAGCTGCAGCGTCTAGTCGAATTCACGAAACCGTCGCGAAATTGACGACACAAGTGATGGGCACCTTTGAGCGCCGAATGCCATCAGGCGGCACCATTCACATAGAAGACATTCAGGACCAGGTCGAACTCGCGCTCATGCGGGCAGGTGAACACAAAATTGCACGTGACTATGTTATTTACCGCGAAGAACAGGCACGCAAGCGCGCTCAAAAACGCGCTCTTTCAGCCGAGGCAGAGCGCGCAGCAGGTGCGATCTCAGTATTACAGCCAGACGGTAGCCGCGCGCCGCTCGACATCGAACGCTTACAAACTGTGGTCTCTGAAGCTTGCGCCGATTTGGCCGATGTCAGCGCATCAAAAATTTTAGAAGAAGCACTGCGCAACCTTTACGATGGCGTAACACTCGATGAAGTGACTACCTCGCTGGTGATTACCGCGCGCACACTGATCGAGCAAGAACCCAACTACACCTATGCAGCGGCCCGCTTACTGTGCGATGACTTGCGAGGCGAAGCCTTAGAATTCCTGGGCGTAGCACAACGCGCCACTCAGCAAGAAATGGCGATTTACTACCCACAAGCATTACAAGCCTACATTGCCAAAGGCATCCAACTAGAGCTATTAAGCCCAGAGTTAGCTGATTTTGATATCGCCCGACTGGGTGCGGCCATCCAGCCCGAGCGAGATTTACAATTCACCTACTTGGGTTTGCAGACACTATATGACCGTTACTTCATTCACAGCAACGAAACACGTTTTGAGTTACCCCAAGTGTTTTTTATGCGTATCGCCATGGGACTCGCGGTTCGTGAGGACGACAAAAACGCGCGGGCTATCGAGTTCTATCAGCTGCTCTCGTCATTTGACTATATGAGCTCGACACCGACACTGTTTAACGCCGGCACCCTGCGCCCACAGCTCTCATCTTGCTATCTCACCACAGTGCCTGATGACTTAAGCGGTATTTACGGTGCAATTCGAGATAACGCGTTACTGTCAAAATGGGCAGGTGGTTTGGGCAACGACTGGACGCCGGTGCGCGCATTGGGCTCCTATATCAAAGGCACTAACGGAAAGTCGCAGGGTGTTGTGCCCTTCTTAAAAGTCGTTAATGACACTGCGGTCGCTGTAAACCAAGGCGGCAAACGCAAAGGCGCGGTGTGTGCTTATTTAGAAACTTGGCACCTAGACATCGAAGAGTTCCTGGAACTGCGTAAAAATACCGGTGATGACCGCCGTCGCACACACGACATGAATAGCGCCAACTGGATTCCGGACCTATTCATGAAACGCGTTTTTGAAGGTGGCGAGTGGACACTGTTTTCGCCTAACGACACCCCAGATTTGCACGATTCGTACGGCGCCGACTTTGAAGCCAAATACGAAGCTTACGAGGCACAAACTCGTAGCGGCGAACTGAAACTGTTTAAGCGCGTAAAAGCCGAAAACCTGTGGCGCAAAATGTTGGGGATGCTGTTCGAAACAGGCCACCCTTGGATCACGTTCAAGGACCCTTGTAACTTGCGATCACCACAGTCACACGTAGGTGTTGTGCACTCGTCTAACCTGTGTACCGAAATCACGCTGAATACCAGCGATGAAGAAATCGCGGTGTGTAACTTAGGTTCGGTAAACCTACCTCAACACATCGACGAAAACGGTTTAAACCTAGATAAACTGCAAAAGACTGTTACTACCGCCGTGCGTATGCTCGATAACGTCATCGACATTAATTACTACTCGGTACCACAAGCAGAGCGCTCGAATTTCCGTCACCGTCCAGTGGGACTGGGCCTCATGGGCTTCCAAGATGCCTTGTACAAGCAGCACATCGCCTACAGCTCACCTGAAGCAGTAGAATTTGCAGACCGTTCGATGGAAGCCATTAGCTACTACGCCATCCAAGCTTCATCGGCTTTAGCTGAAGAACGCGGTACGTACTCTAGCTTTGAGGGTTCGTTATGGAGCCAGGGGATTTTGCCCATCGACTCACTCGAGCGCCTGGCTGAGTCTCGGGGTGACCAGTATCTGCAAATAGATCGCACTCAAACTCTGGATTGGGATACGCTGCGCGAGCGCGTTCGTGCGAAAGGGATGCGCAACTCTAACGTCATGGCGATCGCACCAACAGCAACCATCGCGAACATTACAGGCGTGTCGCAATCAATAGAGCCCACCTACCAAAACTTGTACGTTAAATCGAACTTGTCGGGCGAGTTCACGGTGGTGAATCCTTACTTGGTGAATGATCTTAAGGCCCGCAATTTATGGGATAAGGTCATGGTTAATGACCTGAAATACTACGATGGCAGCGCGCAGGCTATCGACCGTATTCCGGCCGACTTAAAAGCGATTTACGCAACCGCCTTTGAGGTTGAGCCGCGCTGGATTGTCGAGGCAGCTAGCCGCCGTCAGAAGTGGATTGACCAGGCTCAATCATTGAACCTGTACATCAACAACGCCAGCGGTAAAAAGCTCGACGTAACCTATCGAATGGCCTGGCTGAGCGGATTAAAAACCACGTATTACTTGCGCTCACTTGCAGCGACAGGTACCGAAAAATCAACTGTCGACAAGGGTACATTAAACGCGGTTGCCGCCGCAGCTGCACCACAGCCAGCACCCGTACCACAAGCATGCTCGCTAGACGACCCCGATTGCGAAGCTTGCCAATAAACAAGGAGATACTCGATGTTAAGCTGGGACGAATACCACAAAGAAGATACTCTCGACACAGCCGCTACCGTCAAGGCGGCAGCTGAAGCAACGGCGCGTGAGGCCGCCCTCGCCGCAGAGCGGCAAAAAGAAGCGGCGGCACGACAGCAGCAAGCGACTGCACCAGCGGCTCCTGCACAGCCCGAAGAGCTACCCGATACTGTCAACGTAGACACTGCTGAAGTACTCGAGCGCGCAGCCGACGCGGTGGCAGCAATGGATGTAGCGCCAGGTTTAGAAGAGCTCGAGATGGGCGCGGCACGCGTATCGGTCGATGAAAAAGCGATGATTAACTGTCGTGCGGACCTCAACCAACTCGTACCCTTTAAGTACGATTGGGCGTGGCAAAAATACATCGATGGTTGTGCCAACCATTGGATGCCCCAAGAAATTAACATGACCGCCGATGTAGCGACCTGGAAAAGCGCAGACGTGCTGAGCGACGACGAGCGCCGCATCGTTATGCGCAGCTTAGGCTACTTCTCTACGGCAGATTCACTGGTAGCCAACAACCTAGTGCTGGGTATTTATCGGCTCATTACCAACCCTGAATGCCGCCAGTATTTATTGCGCCAAGCGTTTGAAGAAGCCATCCACACCCACGCGTATCAATATTGCATTGAGTCGCTTGGCATGGACGAAGGCGAAGTATTCAACATGTACCGCGAAGTCCCAAGTGTTGCTAAAAAAGCCACTTGGAGCTTGTCTCATACTCACAGCCTGAGCGACCCCAACTTCAAAACCGGCACCATCGAAGATGACCAAACCCTACTGCGCAACCTGATTGGATTTTACGCTGTAACCGAGGGTATTTTCTTCTACTGTGGATTTACACAAATCTTGTCGATGGGCCGCCGCAACAAGATGACAGGTGTTGCCGAGCAGTTTCAGTACATCCTGCGCGATGAATCGATGCACTTGAACTTTGGTATTGATGTCATCAACCAGATCAAACTGGAAAACCCGCATCTGTGGACCGAAGATTTCCAAAAAGAAGTCATTCAAATGTTGCTCGAAGGTACTCAAATCGAAATCGAATATGCACGCGACACTATGCCACGCGGTGTCTTAGGTATGAATGCAGCCATGATGGAAGAGTACTTGCAGTTTATTTGCAACCGTCGATTAGCGCAGCTGGGCTTGCCCGAGCAGTTTCCCGGGGTCCAAAACCCCTTCCCATGGATGTCTGAAATCATGGATCTGCGTAAAGAAAAGAACTTCTTTGAAACGCGCGTTATCGAATATCAAACAGGCGGCGCCCTGTCTTGGGACTAAAGCTACGTTAGCCTTAAGGTGCTTGCGAGATCGCCTCGTCAAGCGCCTTGAGCAACGGCTCCAAACACGTCAAATCAATCCCCACCCCACACCCCTGACTCATTACCATGGGCGCCACAGAACAACGCTCTGGTAGAGGCTCGTTGCCCTCTAGTATCGCTCTAATTTTGGGGATAAACGTAAACTGTAACCATTGCTCAAGACGCCAGCAATCGGCCGCAAACGGGACCTGGCTCAAATAACCCGAGGAGGGTGGTGGTGAGTGCGACCAAAAACCACGCTGGCGCATTAGACATTCTAAGTCGAGCAACAACTCAGCAATTTTTATGCGCTCTGTCGCCACAGCTTAATCTGTTATCCGCGCAAATGGTGGCAAAGAGGCGAGCAGCTCACGACCATAATGCTTGGTCAACAACCGCGTATCTAAAATACTAATCTGACCTTGATCCGATTCTGTTCGCAACAAGCGACCACAAGCCTGCAGGAGCTTAGCTCCAGCATCGGGAACAGAAATTTCCCTGAAAGCGTTGCCACCCCCGCGCTCAATCCATTCACTCAAGGCTGCCTCACGTGGATCATCTGGCACCGCAAAAGGGATCTTCGCAATGATTACGTGCTCACAATATTCGGCGGGTAAATCTACACCCTCAGCAAAGCTTGCGAGCCCGAACAGAATACTGCGATCACCGACGTCAATTTTTGCTTTATGGGCCTCTAACAAGGCCTTCTTGGACTGAGAATCTTGCATCAATATCGTGCCCTGAAGATCCGACTTGAACGCCTCGTATACCTCTCGCATCTGACGCCGAGACGCAAATAAGACCAAGGTACCTCTGGCTAAGTCGAACACAGTTGGCAAATACTCAACTATCGCGTCGGTGTGGGCTTGAGCCTGGTTGGCTTCTGGCAAATGCGCGGGAATATGTAAGCGGCCACGCTGATAATCGAACGGACTTGCCACGGCAGTGTATACGGCATCTTCGGGAGTACCGGCATGTAGCCGAAAACGATCAAATTTACCCAAAGCTGTAATTGACGCAGAGGTAATTAATACACCAGCAGCACGATCCCACAAGTTATCTTGCAAAAAGGCCGTCGCCAATGTCGGACTTGAATGACAGCTGATCGCCAATTGATTACCTGAATCGTTATAACGAAGCCAGCGTGCAGGCGGCGGCTCGCCATCGGCACTGTGCGCGAAATCGGACCACAAGGCTTGAGTCAGCGTTAAACGCCCGGTCAGACTCTGACAAGCGCTCAGCAAAGCGTCGACTGCCTCGGTGTCACCGCCCTCCTCGTCCAGCAGGTCTTCACATTCAATGACCAAACGCTCGGCCACACCCAGTACCTTGGCACCTAATTGGGCACAAGACAGTGATGCAGCACGTAAATCCTCAGGCACCTTACCATGCTCAAACCGTAATTCTTGGCTGTTGCCGTCGAAAGAGTCCGGCCGCAGACTGACGGACTCTGCCTCCAGAGTCTCGACCGCCGACATCAAATCGTGAAAATACTTTGCAATCTTCTCAATGAGATCATCCAGCTTGTATTCCACATAGACCGACTGTGCCTTTTCCAGCCATGAGACCGTGTCGATGATCCACTGCTTGGTACTGTGTATGTGACAAAAAGCGGTGCTATGGTTTTTGGCTTTTTCGGCTAGGTGGTGCCCCTCGTCAAAGACATACAAAGTGTCCTCCGGAGCCGGCAACACAACGCCACCCCCAATCGACAAGTCGGACAACACCAAATCATGATTGGTTACGATCACATCGGCGTCAGCCAACTGGTCGCGCGCCTTAAAAAAGCTGCATTGCGATATATAAGCGCATCGACGCCCCGTGCACTGAGCATGATCACTGGTAATGGGAAACCAAACTCGATCCTCAATCGTGTCGGGCCAGTTGTCACGGTCCCCATCCCAGTCCCCCCGCGCCAAGGACGCCATGCAGGCTTCGTAAACTCCCATATCACCATCGGTATTCCAATCATACTCATCGGGATATAAAGGAATGGTTTGACCAGCAGAGCGGTTATTCAAGGCTTGATCTAAGCGCGATAAGCAAACATAACGACGACGCCCCTTTGCCAAAGCGACGCTGAACTCTAAACCGGAAAGTTTGGCAATGTCGGGTAAATCTTGGTAAATCAATTGCTCTTGCAACGCGACAGTAGCGGTAGAAATGACTAGCCGTTTGTCTCTTGCCTGAGCGACAGGCACAGCGGCAATGGTATAAGCGATTGTCTTTCCTGTACCGGTACCCGCCTCGATAACCGCAATAGGCGGACGCGAAGAGAACCCATCTCGGGCCAACGCTTTCGATACCTCGGCAATCATTTGCCGTTGCCCCCAGCGTGGCTGCAGGTTTCTCTCTTGTACCAGCTGGTTATAAGCCGACCGAATTTTATCTTTTACCGCATCGGTTAGCATTCACGCACCCATCTTTATCGCTTGCTCGACAGAATTTGCGTACATCGCCAACATGAAAGGTTGCTCGTCGGGACTCAATGCGTCGACACGGCAATTAAATTGCGCCTTAGAGATCGAACCTTTAGAGACCCGTAATCCCTGTGGCAGTTCCTCACCTGGATTGAGTCGCTGCCAAGCCCAAATATTACTCGGGTGCAGTTGGTAGTGTTGTATTATCTGACGGTCGATCTCATTCACCACCTGCTCTACAGACTCGTAGTCTGCACCTATCATCGAACCGAAGCGAATGCTAACCATTCCCTTACTACCCGAGATACCGACCGCGATCGACTTTGCATCTTCGTGTTCCGCCTTGCTGTAGCTGCCATCTCGAGCAAGCGTAGCTAACTCGTGTGCCTTCATCGCGTCGCAGGGATCGAGCTCGTAGGAAATAGATACGGGTACAATGCGCAACTTTGCAAGCGCCTCGCCAAAATCCAGCGTTTTATCCCGGCCTAGCAATAACATTTTAATGACCGCAGGCTCAGTTGAATCAAGGCCGTTTTTAGCACGCCCCTCTCGCTGAGCAATCCATACGGGACTTTTATCGTCACTAATTGACGCACCTATGTACTCAGACAATAACTTACTCGCTGCCAATAGCTGTCTTGGACCCTGCAGTGCACGCTTTACGATAAAACTTTTGTTGACACGCATTAGATCGGCAATCCAGGGCTTTGACAGCAAATTATCACCGATCGCAATACGACAAGTGTCGCGACCACGCGTGTGTAGCGCATAGTTAGTAAACGCGGGATCAAGCGCGATGTCACGATGGTTACTGACAAATAAATACGGCCCATCTGGTAATTCGTCGAGACCAGAAACCTCAAAACCGGCCGTGGTCGTGTTGATCATTTGCTCCATGTAAGATCGCACCAAAGACTGAAATGAGGCGACATCATGTACACCTCGCAACTGACGCCCCAACCCCCAGCGCACCACGGGGCGAAGCAAAGGTGTCAGCCAGAGGGTCTTACCTCCCAAACGCAGGTTAATGATGCTGTCTAATAGCTCAGTATCCGACTTCAAGCGATTGATCACGGCACCGACCTCGTGATCATCATAGGGTCTGATTTCAGCAAAACGATCGCTCACACACTCTCCTATTGTGTCTCGGCATAGCCACCTTAGCGTGACAAGCACACTCGATCAGCATTCACAGTAATCAAAGCGCATCAGCTTTGCGTGATTGCGATCAACAGTGCGCAACTTAGTACTCGCTTGCAGGCTGTTTTCTGCTAAACTCCGCACCCGATAGTGTTCAAATTCGGGGGATACCACCATGGCTGCAGGATCAGCGACTTTGTTTGTTTTTGGCTTAGCACTTCTTTTAGCAAGCTGGGTAATGCTACTTATAACCAGCTGGAAAGAAGATTACGCGTGGGGCTTATTCACAGTACTACTGCCACCCGTTTCTTACCTATTCGCTTTGTTTCAACTCGACAAAGCCGGCCAAGCTATTTTACTCGCTATTGCAGGTTGGGTTCTTATTTTTCTTGCATAAGGTCAACAAAAGGCGGGGAAACGTAACAACTTTGTTACCAGGCCGCCTGACTTGTTACTAATTTTCTCAAAAAGCGGTATCATCCGCACACAGTCCACATCTGCCGCTTTATTGAGGAAGCATTATGAAACTGATCAAAATGGCTTTAGCCACAGCTTTACTTGCCAGCACAACAAGTGCCATGGCAGCGAAACCCACATCAATTCGCTTTATCGCCGAAATTGAAAACAATGAAAAACTGAGTAAACGCTACGAAGTGCAATGCTCAGACAAGCGCGTTGTTGAAATGACACAAACTACCAGCAACGAATTCTGCAGTTTAGTGGGCGACGAGAACTATTGCAGCAAACGCAAAATGAAAGTCGCCAAAAAAGCCTGCAAATAAGACTCTGCGCTTGCCGAGACACTAAACAGTCTCGGTAAGCCGCTCGCTCAACAACTGTCGCTCTACCTCTCCCACACCAAACGCATCGAGCAAGTAACCATCAATACTGCCAGAGTGTTCCAGCATAGCGTCAAGGCCGGCCTGCAAATACTCTCGTCGCGTGGCCACAATAGGCTCTAGCACCTCGTCTTGGACACCGTCGAAACCATATTTGTCACGCAAGGCCGGGATTTGCTGGTGCGGCAGAAAATAACGCTGCGTCAGCAGGTAATCCTGCATCACAACGTCCAGCTCGACACCCAACGCCAACAAGATAAGAGCAGCGGCAAAGCCTGTGCGATCTTTTCCTGCAGCGCAATGCACCAAAATAATCGCATCTGGATCAGCCAGCAGGCCCTCAAATACACGCTTAAACGACGATTGGTGGGACAGCGCAAGCTCTCGATTGATGTCGCACATGAACTTATGAGTCTCGGCAGGTAGCGACCCAGTGCTGGTTACAACCTCCAAACTACCTGTGTGATTCCCGGGCGTAATGTCCAAGTGAATAACGTGATCAACTGTCGCTAACACCGACGGATGGTTGGGCTTGTGCTCTTGCTCGAAGCTCCGTCTAAAATCGTACAAGTGGCTAATTCCAAGATCGGCTACGACCGTCAGATCAGCGAGGCTGAGGTCCGCCAAATGGCCGGCGCGAAACAAGCGCCCATATTTAACGCGACGACCCGTCCGAGCAACTGGGTACCCTCCAAAGTCCCGAAAATTTGGAGTGCCATCCAGGGGAATGTGCCTACTCATATTAGCTTTGTATCCGGTTAAAAATGCCCGCGCATAATAGCACAACGGACCCCAAGCGAGTGCCACCGGTCGATCCTCTACTTTTTTTAGGAGTTTAGACCAAAATCCCCAGACAACAGTTGACACTGAGGCGCAAAGTGACAATAATCCGCGCTCTTAAAATTTTGTATAGGTTGGTAAATCGTGGCGAACTCCCCACAAGCTAAAAAACGTGCCCGTCAGGCTGAAAAACGTCGCAATCATAACGCAAGCTTGCGTTCGTTGGGTCGTACTGTCATCAAGAAAGTCATCAAGGCAATTGATAGCGGCGACCAAACATCTGCTCAAGAAGCTTTTGGAGCAGCGGTACCTGTCATTGACCGATTGGCGGACAAGGGCATTATCCACAAGAACAAAGCAGCACGTCACAAGAGCCGTTTAAGCGCAAAAATTAAGGCGCTTGGTGCGTAATAGCTTTTTGGTATTGAAAAAAACCGGCTAATCGCCGGTTTTTTTATCTTTGCAAGCCACCCAGAAATTTAGAGCAAGACCAAGTTATCTCGGTGAATCAGCTCGGGGTCGACAGCGTACCCGAGCAGCTCTGGCAAACGGCTAGAGCTTACGCCTTTTACAAGCGACAGCTCCTGAGAATCTAAGTTGACCAAACCGCGAGCAATACGCTCTCCTGATGGCCCAACGCACAGCACCGTATCTCCTCGCCGAAAGCTACCAGAAACGGCAACCACACCAACAGGCAGAAGACTCCTTCCCTGATCTTGGATCACTCGAACTGCGCCGGCATCAATGGTCACAACACCCGAATCTCTTTGAACACCGGCCAACCACTGCTTGCGAGCCGCGACAGATGGCTTATTTGCTCGCAGCCAAGTTCCGACTAACTTGCCACCTGCCACCTCGGCAATCACTTCCGGACGCCGCCCATTGGCAATAATCGTTTGCGTTGCGGATCTCGCCGCCAATCGCGCTGCTCGCAACTTCGTTTGCATACCGCCTTGACCTAAGCGACCGCTACCGCCCGCCATCGAATCAAGCTCTGGCGCATCGACATCGCAAACTGAAATTAAAGTGGCGGTGTCATCTTTGCGTGGATCCGCGGTGAAAAACCCTTCCTGATCGGTTAACAAGAGAACGGCATCGGCGTCGATTAAGTTAGCCACCAAGGCCGCCAAGGTATCATTGTCACCAAACCGAAATTCGTCGGTTGCCACCGTATCATTCTCGTTAATAATCGGAACAACCTTGAGCTCAAGCAGCCGGTTCAGGGTATTACGTGCGTTCAAATAGCGATCGCGATTCAACACATCGTCGTGGCTTAACAAAATCTGAGCGGTCGTTCGACCAGAGCGAGCAAATGCGACTTCATAGGCCTTAACCAAGTGTGTTTGACCTACCGCGGCAGCAGCCTGAAGATCGTGCAATTTCTTAGGTCGCTCTGCCCACGACAAGTACGCAAGTCCGGCGGCAACTGCGCCACTTGACACAATAACGACTTGCTTACCCTGATCCAGCAAGCGCTCACACATTGACACAATGCGGGCTACAATTTCAGGCTTCAAGCCCTCTCCGTCATCAGTCAACAGAGCCGAACCCAACTTAATCACCCAGCGATTCGCGTTCGCAATATCGCTGCGATCTGCACTCACCTCTGCCATTAATGTACGTATTCCACCTCGACGTCGTAATCATCGTCGTCATCTTCATCTTCGTCGTCATCTTCAAGATCAACGACCTTAATACGGCCCTGTTCGATTCTGGCGCGAGCCTCGGCCTGCAAATCACTCTGTAGCGCCTGCTCCTGCTCTGCGAGCTCTGGATCCAAACGCTCGGCCTCTCGCCACTCTTCCAGTTGCGTCATGATCGCCTGGCACAAGGCCTCCGTGCCCTCTCCAGCCAAGGCCGAGATCACAAACACCGGACCCTGCCAATCTAGAGCATCGATAACCTCTTGTGCTCGCTGATCGCGAGTTTCGTCATCCAAAGCATCGGCTTTGTTTAGCACAAGCCAGCGCGGACGCGCCGCTAACAAAGGACTAAAAGCCTCAATTTCACGCACAATAGCACATGCATGCTCTGCGGGAGCCTCATCATCCCATGGCGCCAAATCAACCAGATGCAGCAGTAAACGATTTCGCGTTAAGTGCTTTAAAAAACGTATCCCAAGACCCGCGCCTTCGGCCGCCCCTTCAATAAGACCGGGAATATCGGCCACTACAAAGCTACGCAGCGGGTCAACTCGGACAACACCTAAATTCGGTACCATTGTGGTAAACGGGTAGTCTGCAACTTTGGGCTTGGCCGCCGATATAGCGCGGATCAAAGTCGATTTGCCGGCATTTGGCATGCCCAACAACCCGACATCTGCCAACACTTTTAATTCGAGCTTCAAACGCCGTTTCTCGCCCTCGGAGCCAGGACTCGTCTGCCTAGGTGCGCGATTAATACTCGATTTGAAGCGCGTATTACCCAGACCGTGAAATCCCCCCTGAGCCACTTTTAACTGCTGCCCAGCCTCCGACAAATCTCCCAGCACTTCGTCGGTATCAATATCAATGACGGTGGTGCCGACGGGTACCTTTAGGATCAAATCTTCGCCACTTCTGCCGCGACAGTTGCGACCCTGGCCGGGGGCACCGTTGACTGCGCGAAACTTGCGCTGAAAACGGTAGTCGACCATGGTGTTAAGGTTCTCATCGGCTTCTAAAAAAACACTGCCGCCGTCACCGCCATCACCGCCGTCGGGACCACCCTTGGGGATATATTTTTCTCGCCTAAAGCTCAGACAGCCATTACCGCCATTACCCGCGGCAATCTCAATAATGGCCTCATCTACAAATTTCATTTTTCAATCCTAGGGCGTCTTTAATTTGCGCCCAAAAAAAAAGCCCCGTCTGCTGACGAGGCTCGCGTTCATACCGCGCGTCGACCTCAAACAGCGACGATTTGTACGAACTTTCGATTTTGTGGGCCGCGCTCAACAAACTCTACTCGACCGTCAATCTTTGCAAACAAAGTGTGATCTTTGCCACAACCTACGTTGTCACCCGCGTGCATTTTCGTGCCACGTTGACGAACAATAATGCTTCCAGCTGAAACGATCTGACCACCAAAACGTTTTACACCTAAGCGTTTACTCTCGGAATCGCGACCGTTACGAGTACTACCACCAGCTTTCTTGTGTGCCATTGTGCTGCTCCTATATCTTTACGCAGTAATCGATGTGATTTTAACTTCGGTATACCACTGGCGGTGACCCGCTTGCTTCATGTGGTGTTTACGACGGTTGAATTTCATGATTCTAACCTTGTCGTGACGACCTTGTGCCACAACTTCAGCCGTTACTTTCGCGCCTTCAAGCGTTGGCGTACCGATTTTCACCGAATCACCACCCACCATAAGCACTTGGTCAAACTCTACCGACTCACCTGTTGCTGCTTCGATTTTTTCGAGCTTCAGGGTTTCGCCTTCTACCACGCGGTGCTGCTTACCACCGCTTACAATAACTGCGTACATAATCTGTTCCTTCGTTAGCCATCTCGCAAATACATAGACTCGACAATTTCGAGGGCAGAGCGTGGCACGGTTTATACAATATCCACATGCCCACGTTGGGGCAGGGGCGCGAATTATATAGCAGCGAATGTCTCGACACAAGCCAATAAGGTAATCAAAGTTTGAGTAATGGATCCTTCTTGACACCACCGATGCACACGCCTAGCATCGCGACCTGTTGTGTATTTATAATTGGCCCATGCCCCTATCTATCCCCGTCATTGCCAACGCGTTTGAAGACGTAAACACTCTGATCGTAGAACGGTTACGCTCGGATGTGGGGCTCGTAGAAGACATTGGTCAATACATTGTGGCGGGTGGCGGTAAACGTATGCGGCCACTGTTGGCGCTACTCACCGGTGCCGCCTTAGGCGACATCTCGGAGCAGCATAAACATTTTGCCGTCGTTATCGAATTTTTACACACCGCGACCCTTCTTCACGACGATGTCGTTGACGTCTCTTCACTGCGAAGAGGGCGCCCAACAGCAAACGCGGCATACGGCAATGCATCCAGCGTGCTTGTGGGTGACTTTATTTACAGCCGCGCCTTCCAGTTGCTGGTGGATATCGGCGACATGCGCATACTTAAAGATATTGCTGATACAACCAATCGTATCGCCGAGGGCGAAGTGCTGCAGCTGGTGCGAGCTGGCGACGCCGACACGACAGAAACCCAATACTACGAAGTCATTCAAGCCAAAACTGCGGTGCTGTTTGGAGCAGCCTGTTACGGCGGCGCACTGCTGTCGGGCGCCAGTGAATACAAAGCCGAAGAGCTTCGGGAGTTTGGCATCAATCTTGGCATTGCGTTTCAGATTGTCGACGACATCCTGGATTACCAGGGCGACCCCGCCACCATGGGTAAAAACTTAGGCGACGACCTCGCGGAGGGAAAGCCCACACTCCCGCTGATTCATGCAATTCAAACAGCCAAAACCCCGGACGCGGATCTTATTCGAACCGCCATCACTAAAAAGGATAAATCCTTACTAAGTGACGTGGTAAAAATCATCCACGCGAGTGGTTCTCTCGCCTACTCTCGCGAGCGCGCACTCGAGTTTCAACACAAGGCGGAGCAGGCAATTTCAGAACTACCGGGTGGCCAGATGAAAGAAGCGCTGACCGCTCTAGCTCAACAAGCGATATCGCGCATTCATTAATAGCCGCTGTAAATATTCTCGAAGACGTAATTAGTGGCCTCTACAAAACCGGGGACACTACCGCAATCGAATCTGCGCCCCTTGAATTTGTAGGCCATAACACAGCCCGTTTGCGCCTGTTTCATCAACGCGTCGGTCAGCTGGATTTCACCATTGGCGCCGGGTTCAGTGGTTCGAATAATATCGAAAATATCGGGCGTTAAGATATATCGCCCAATAATCGCTAGGTTCGACGGGGCATCTTCTTTGCTCGGCTTTTCGACCATCGATTCAACACGATACAAGCCCTCTTTCATAGGTTCGCCAGCGATAACGCCGTACTTGTGTACCTCGTCTTCAGGCACTTCTTGAATAGCCACGATGGAGCAGCGGAACTGGCGGTAAAGCGCTGCCATTTGCGCCAACACGCCATCACCGTCTGGGTTAATACACAAATCATCGGATAGGATCACGCCAAAAGGCTCATTACCAATCAGCGACTCACCGGTCAGAATCGCGTGTCCTAAACCCTTCATTTCTCGCTGGCGCACCATCGTAAAGGTACCTTGGTCGAGCACATTACGTATGCTCTCTAAGTAGATCTCTTTGCCGGTTCCCTGAATTTGATGCTCAAGCTCGTAGTTAATATCAAAATGGTCGGCAATCGCGCGCTTGCCCCGCCCCGTCACCATGGCACAGGTCGTCATGCCTGCTTCAATCGCTTCTTCGACGCCGTATTGCACGAGCGGCTTATTGACAACAGGCAACATTTCCTTGGGCATACTTTTCGTCGCCGGCAAAAATCGTGTGCCATAGCCCGCCACGGGAAACAAACATTTTTTGATCATGAAATATCCTTGTTTGGTTTATACATTGCCTTGCGGGGCACGCCCATAAGTGTCATCAAATCGAACGATATCGTCTTCGCCTAAGTAACTTCCCGACTGCACCTCGATCAACTCCAAAGGAATCTTTCCAGGATTTGCCAGTCGGTGTTTATGCCCCAGAGGAATGTAGGTCGATTCATCCTCGCCCAACATAAATACTTTGTCTTCACAGGTCACCTCGGCGGTGCCTTTCACCACAATCCAATGCTCAGCGCGGTGGTGATGCATTTGCAAGCTCAGCTTAGCACCCGGTGTCACGACAATGCGTTTGACCTGAAAACGATCAGCCAAGACGAGGGTTTCGTAAGACCCCCAGGGCCGAAACACTTCTTGGTGCAGTGACACCTCCGAGCGCTTTTGCGCCTTGAGGGTACTGACAATGGTTTTAACATCTTGCACTTGATCTCGGTGTGACACAAGAATGGCATCAGCGGTTTCCACCACCACCATGTCCTGCAGGCCG
Organism: Aequoribacter sp.; assembly: GCF_965659035.1. Classification (NCBI taxonomy): domain Bacteria; kingdom Pseudomonadati; phylum Pseudomonadota; class Gammaproteobacteria; order Cellvibrionales; family Halieaceae; genus Aequoribacter; species Aequoribacter sp. The sequence goes on from NZ_CBFHWH010000009.1 coordinate 25,449, forward strand.
ACACCGGCAATTAGCCGTTCACTCGATCGAAAATACGAGTTATCGCAGTCGGTCAAAAGGACATCGCCCTGCGACACATTACCCCGATCATCCTTGGCTTGAATCGACCACAGCGCTGACCAGGCGCCCACATCGCTCCAGCCACAATCTAAAGGTACGACAGCACCTTTCTCAGTGTGCTCCATAACCGCGTAATCGATACTGTCTGAGGGAGAGCTCGTAAATGCCTGCGCATCGGGTCGACAAAAATCTAAGTCTTGAGCCCCACCCGCCATAGCCTCTGCACAAGCCTGGTAAATATCGGGGGCCAAACGCTGCAATTCGTCGAGATACACGCTGGCAGGCAGGAGGAACATACCGCTATTCCACAAATAATCTCCGCTACGCAGGTACTGGTTCGCTGACTCTGCATCCGGCTTTTCAACAAAGGCCTCAATGGCTTTTGCTGACCCGCTAATCTCCGCACCCGCTTTGATATAGCCATAACCCGTTTCAGGCGCCGTTGGCACCACACCAAAAGTCGTCAAGCGCCCTTGTTCGGCTATCGCTGCAGCTTGACCGACAGCGGATTGAAAGGCGGCAACATCACTAATCGCGTGATCAGCAGGCAGCACTAGCAGCAAGCAGTCCTCTGCATTTGAACGCTGCGCATGCAGGGCCGCCAAGGCCACGGCTGGCGCAGTATTACGACCGGCCGGCTCGAGGATCAGCGCGGCTGGTTTCACGCCAATAGCACGCAGCTGTTCGGCTAACATAAATCGATGCTCATCGTTGCCCACAACGATTGGAGCTTGATCGGTGATGCCACTCACGCGATTTACGGTATCCTGCAACAAACTGGCGTCCGTCACTAACGGAAGGAACTGCTTCGGGTGCCCTTCACGAGATACAGGCCAAAGTCGGCTGCCAGTGCCGCCAGATAATACAACAGGAACAATCAAACTCATCAAAAACCTCAAACACTGCGGGTAAAGACGCAGTTTACCTGATTCAAGCTCTCGCTTGAAACTCGCAAAACTTAACTTCTTGTAATTCAAAAGTGGACTTCACCGTCGCAGCGTTTACAATGCGCGATAGGAACCAAGCCGCAGAGCATGGCAACCATAGCACTTAAATTGGAAAGATTAATGACAGCGCAATCCTCCTACACCAAGGAAGAACTTATTGATTGCGGCCACGGCCGTCTCTTTGGCGAAGGTAATGCTCGCCTCCCCGTTGACAATATGCTCATGCTAGATCGCATCACCCACATCAGCAACGAAGGTGGCGAGCATGGTAAAGGCGAAATTATCGCCGAGTTAGACATTCACCCAGAGCTGTGGTTCTTTGACTGCCATTTCCCCAGCGACCCCGTAATGCCCGGCTGCTTGGGGCTTGATGCCATGTGGCAATTAGTGGGTTTCTTTTTGGGCTGGCGCGGCAACCCTGGACGTGGTCGTGCATTAGGGTCCGGTGAAGTGAAATTCTTTGGACAAGTCCTACCTACGGCGAGCAAGGTCACTTACAAAATCACCATGAAGCGCGTTATCGAACGTAAACTTGTCATGGGTATCGCCGACGGCAGCTTAAGCGTTGACGGCAAGGAAATTTATACCGCAAAAGACCTTAGGGTCGGCTTGTTCACTTCGACAGAGAGTTTTTAAACCATGACAAAAAGAGTCGTTATTACCGGCCTGGGAATTGTATCGTGTCTGGGTAATGACGCGAAAACCGTCACTGAATCGCTGCTCAATGGCACCTCTGGCATAAAAACCGATGAGAGCCACATCGAAATGGGCTTGCGTTCACACATTTCTGGACGCCCCACGGTCGATTTCGCCGAACATATCGACCGTAAGCAGCTGCGATTTATGGGTGATGCGGCAGCCTATGCCTACATCGCCATGCAGCAGGCCATCGACGACTCAGGCCTTACCCATGAGCAAATCTCGAACGTGCGTACGGGAATTATTGCGGGCTCTGGCGGAGCATCGGCTTCCAGCCAAACCGAAGCCGCGGATATTCTTCGTGAGAAAGGTATCCGGCGCGTAGGCCCTTACCGTGTTACACAGACCATGGGCAGCACGGTCTCAGCCTGTTTGGCAACGCCTTTCCAAATTAAAGGCGTTAACTACTCGATATCCTCTGCGTGCTCAACCAGTGCGCATTGTATTGGCAACGCAGCCGAACAAATCCAGCTCGGCAAGCAAGATGTCGTGTTTGCTGGAGGCGGCGAAGAACTGCATTGGACCATGAGCAGCCTGTTCGACGCGATGGGCGCCTTGTCGACCAAATACAACGACACACCGAGCAAAGCCTCACGAGCCTACGATGCTGACCGTGATGGTTTTGTAATAGCTGGTGGCGGCGGCATGCTGGTGGTTGAATCATTGGACCACGCGCTCGCACGAGGCGCCAAAATTTACGCGGAATTGGTGGGCTACGGCGCAACCTCTGACGGTTACGATATGGTAGCGCCCTCGGGCGAGGGCGCTATGCGTTGCATGCAACAAGCGCTTGCCACCGTGGATGGCCCGATCGATTACATTAACGCCCACGGCACCAGCACGCCAGCGGGCGATATCCAAGAGATCAAAGCGGTTAGGGCCGCGTTTGAAGGCAAAGATATCCCCTATATTAACTCCACCAAGTCGCTATCAGGGCATTCACTTGGAGCGGCAGGCGTACAAGAAGCGATTTACGCGCTATTGATGCAACAAAATGGTTTCATCTCGGCATCAGCTAACGTCGAGAACTTGGATCCTGACGCAGAGGGCATGCCGATCGTGCGCGAACGCATGGATAACGTAAAGCTAGATCGCATTATGTCTAATAGCTTTGGGTTTGGCGGCACCAATGCGTCACTTGTATTCCAGCGCTATCGCGACTAAAACAGGGACTTCAGGGGAATAATCTCGACAGCGTCACCTTCCGCAATATCCTGACCGACCGGAGCGACAATAAGCACGTCGCTCTGTGTTGCCGCATACAAGGCACCTGAACTTTGATTCGCAACAGGGTAAACCTTAGAAACCCCGCCCTCGCTGACAATGGAACCCCGCAGATATTCGGCTCGCAAACCACCTCTTCGCTCAAAACCTGCTGTTAGCCAAAGAGAAAACGGGGCCAAATCACGTGCTCCCTGCAGAGCCAAGAGTATGGGTCTTGCAAGTAACGAAAAAGTAACCAGTACCGAACTCGGGTTACCCGGCAACCCGATAATTGGCTTGCCTGCAATTCGCCCAAAAGCAAAAGGCTTGCCTGGCTTTAGGGCCAACCGCCAGAGGTGTAGTTCACCTAGGGCACTAATTGCGGGCTTGACGTGATCTTCCTCACCCACCGACACACCACCCGTTGTAATGACCACGTCTGCCGCGTCAACCGCTTGCCGTAGAGCCTCAGAGGTCGCGTCAAAGGTGTCAGCCAAATGCCAAACACCGACCACTTGACCGCCTGCTTGCTGAACGAGACCTTCAAGTAAACTTCTATTGGAGTTATATATTGCACCCGCGGGTAAATCGGCGCTACCGGGTTCAACCAGCTCATCGCCGCTCTGCAATAACGCGACTCGCGGTTGCTTAGCGCACAAAACAGTGGCCAAACCTTGCGATGCCAATAAACCTAGGGCGGGCGGACCCAAGCGCTCACCAGCCTCTAACAGTAACTCCCCCGCTTTAATTTCGTGGCCACGCAAACGCACATTGTCGCCGACTTCACGCCTTAAAGGGACTCGGACCCGATCACCCTCAACCTCACACTCCTCTTGCATCACGACAGTATCAGCGCCATCAGGCAACTGTGCGCCAGTAAAAATACGCGCCGCGGTGCCAAACGCCAAGGGCTCAGGTACCTGACCCGCCGCAATTCGCTGCGAAACCTGAAGCTCCCCCCCTGAGTCAGATACTCTCAAGGCAAAGCCGTCCATAGCTGAATTGGTGTAGGGCGGGCTATCCATTGTCGCAATAAAAGGCTCAGCTAAGACACGACCTAGCGCTTGAGTCACCTCAAGGCGTTCGGTCTGGCACGCAGGAGTGATGCCCGCCAATATTGTCTCGAGGGCCTCCTCTAGAGGAATCAGCTGATTCATGTCCGCGCTGTATTCAAAACACCCACAAAGTTACAGGGCTTATGAGTCGCATCGAGCTGCTCTTTTAAAATACCCTCCCAAGCGGTGCGACAGGCACCGGTAGAACCCGGCATACAAAAAATAACGGTTCTATTCGCCATACCACCCAATGCACGAGACTGCACTGTCGAACTGCCTATTTCTTGCAAAGATAAGGCCCGGAACACCTCTCCAAAGCCTTCGACGTGTTTATCAAACAAAGGGGCCACAGCTTCGGGAGTGGAATCGCGACCCGAAAATCCGGTTCCGCCCGTCGTTAAAATCACGTGCACTGCCGGCTCGGCTATCCAAGCAGACACTTTAGCCCTAATTTGGTACACATCATCAATGACAATTTGACGATCCTGCAGCGAATGGCCGGCAGCCTTGAGCTGCTCTACCAGATACTGCCCCGATGTATCGGTGTCAATGCTGCGGGTATCGGATATCGTCAATACCGCCACACCTAAACTTTGAGCGACTCCAGTATTACTCATAATGTGCTTTTACCTTTTGATGCTGATAGAACGCTTTCACGGCGGGTGCCAATAAGCGTCGCCACGAGGTTGAGTGGACACCAAAGCTATCGAAAATCCTTTGGGTACTTAAGGTCCAATCACCTTGCGGTTGAGATGCGTCGGATGACCGCGCCACACCGCCCGAGTCAATATTTGCGAACTGACTCGCCGCCGCGAACACCGCCTCACCAAATTCATAGTAAGAGGCACGTTCATTACTTCCGTAATGAAATATACCGCGATTATTCGAGCCACTGCCTACTTGGTCGAGGATTGCAGCGATCACACGTGCCCCGTCATCAGCGGATATCGGGTTAAAGTATTGGCTGTCTGACAAGGCTATTCTTTCCCCCCGCCCAAAACGCTGCAGCATTTTTACCAACACCCCTTCGCCTTGTGCCGAGTAAGTGGGAGACAAGCGTAAAATAATGGAGTTTTTGGTCATATCTTTGACCGCTTGCTCCGCTGCTCGACGAACCCGCCCTAAATGAGACTCATCATCGGGCTGATCACTTTCAGTCCAGGGAGCGTCTTTCACAGTGCCAGAAAATACCCAAGCACTGCTTTGAAACAAATAAACGATATCGTTCCTCAGACACGCTTTACCAAACCATCGCGTGCGCTGGATATCCCCATCGCTTATAGTATCTCTGGTTTCTAAGAGGGCATCTAGGCGCAGGTCAATTAGACACTCGGGCGACAGGCGTTTGATTGTCTTTTTCGCCACCCGCTCGCTTTTGAAACGACTGTCAGCAACTGTGGTGGCCTCACATCTATGACGCTGTTGTTGATCCAGAATACGCACCAAGGCCATACCCAAAGGGGTATCGCCACCTAAAATCAACACTCTCAACCTGCTGTACCTCCCGCTTTAACCGCAACCGCGTTTAAAACGGAATATCGTCGTCGAAATCAGGGAAATCTGCAGGCGGTTGTGAAGGCGAAGCAGGCGCTGGCGCAGCGGCCTGGCGAGGCGCATAGCCTTGGCTCTGGTTGCCGCCGCTCATACCTCCACCCATACCTCCACCCACTCCGTCACCACGACTATCAAGCATTTGCATCTCGCTGGCGACAATTTCTGTGGAGTATCGATCGGCGCCCGATTGATCTTGCCATTTTCGAGTACGCAATGCGCCCTCGACGTATACTTTAGAGCCCTTTTTAAGATACTCGCCCGCGATTTCAGCTAGTCGGTTAAAAAATACGACTCGGTGCCACTCGGTACGCTCTTGTGGTTGTCCGGTTTGCTTATCCTTCCAAGTTTCTGAGGTAGCAAGACTGACGTTCGTAACCGCGCCACCGGAGGGCATAAATCGGGTCTCAGGGTCATTACCCAGATTGCCCACCAAAATTACCTTATTTACGCCACGTGTCGCCATAGTTTCCCTCGATTCTGTTATCTACTATCAGTGCACAGATCATAGCAATTGCACTGTTCAAAAGCACCTATTGTGCAGTGCATTTACACATCACTTGAGCGCATTATCCAACAATGTCGGGCTTTGTATGAGCCACAAAAACCAGGCCACAAGCAGGGCAGCACAAACCAAGAGCAAAATGGCTGCGCTGGTGTTTTGCAGCATCAGCCCGCCGCCAGAGCCCCCTAAAAAGGCGCCAGCAAACTGAGAGGTCGAAAAACTGCCCATTGCAGCACCACGACGCTGCTGGGTCACACGCTTACTTAACAGTGAGGGAAGTGAGGCCTCGAGGAAATTGAATCCAACAAAAAAGCACCACAGAGCACCAATCACGCCGGTGTAAGTGTGACCTAATTGGGACTCAAAGACCCAAAGAGCTGCACTCAAGCACAGCACCGCCAAACCAAAGGCTATTTTAGGGTATCCCGCGCGCTCACTTAAACGCATCAAAAGCCCCAAACCAATGATCGACGCCACCAACACCGGCGCGTAAATTTGCCAATGCAGTTCTTTCGACAACGACAGATCGTTTAGAAGCAATAGAGGCACGACCATAAATGCCGCTGTCAATGTAAAATGCAAGACAAACACACCAGCATTCAGGCGCCACAAATCGGCGTTTTTGTACCATATTCGTGTGTCAGACTCATCGATTACGTCAGCGAGAACAGGCGCAGCAGGGATACGCCACACAGTAATAAGAACGCCCAATATGGCCAGACCTGCGGTCACCAAGAAAACTAAGCGCAAACCACCCCATGCCGCCAGCACTGGGCCCAGCATCAGGGCAACAGCGAACGATGCACCAATCGAGATGCCAACGATCGCCATAGCCTTTGTACGTTGCTCGCTGCGAGTAGAATCGGCCAGCAGCGCCATAACTGCACCGGCAATGGCGCCGGCTCCCTGCAGCGCACGCCCTAGCACTAGCCACCAAACTGAGCTCGCATAAGCGGCTAAAACCGAGCCCGCTGCAAACACCAGCAACCCGCCCAGAATCACAGGCTTTCGACCAATTCGGTCTGACAAGGCCCCCAGTGGTATTTGTAACAAAGCTTGGGTCAAGCCATAGATACCTAAAGCCAACCCCAGCAGAGCAGGCGATGCATCGGGCAGTTCTTGCCCGTAAACCACCAGTATGGGCAAAACCATGAACAAACCGATCATCCGAACGCTGTATAACGACGCCAGACCAAAGACTGAACGGCGCTCATTTTGAGTGAAGGGGGTTTGAGTGATCACACGGAGTTCTGCTAACGACAAAGTCATTATGATAACACGAAATAAGCGCAAACAGCTTTTGTCAGCGTGCCCTAGGGCAATTATACTGGCGGATTGCACTCGGAAGGAACACCATGGATACCATTCACGTTCGCGGCGCGCGCACTCACAACCTCAAGAATATCGATCTGGATATTCCCAGAGATAAGCTGGTTGTGATCACGGGCCTCTCGGGGTCTGGCAAATCATCGCTTGCCTTTGACACCCTGTACGCCGAGGGTCAGCGCCGTTACGTTGAATCATTGTCAACCTACGCTAGACAATTTCTATCCATGATGGAGAAGCCCGATGTCGATCATATCGAGGGCTTGTCGCCTGCCATTTCAATCGAACAAAAATCCACCTCGCACAACCCCCGATCCACGGTAGGCACCATCACCGAAATCTACGACTACCTCCGCCTTTTGTTTGCGCGAGTCGGCGAACCACGCTGCCCAGACCACGACCTGCCTCTTGCTGCACAAACAGTGAGCCAAATGGTAGACACGGTACTCGCACAAGCACCTGAGAGTCGCTGGATGTTGATTGCTCCCGTGGTAAAAGCCCGCAAAGGTGAGCACTTACATCTGCTCGATAGCCTGCGCGGTCAGGGATTCGTTCGGGCGCGCATTGATGGCATCGTGACTGATTTAGACGATGCGCCAGAACTGGATAAAAAGAAAAAACACACGATCGAAGTAGTCATAGACCGCTTTAAAGTGCGCGAAGACCTAGCTCAGCGCCTTGCGGAATCATTTGAGACCGCCCTGGAGCTAACCGACGGATTAGCGGGTATCGTCTCGATGGATGACGATCACGAAATCGTATTTTCTTCGCGCTTTGCCTGCCCCGAATGCGGCCACAGTATTGATAGCTTAGAACCAAGATTATTTTCATTTAACAACCCCGCGGGGGCGTGCGCTAGCTGCGATGGCCTTGGCGTCAAACAATATTTCGAGGCCGATCGCGTCGTCATGCACCCCGAGGCAAGTCTAGCAGAGGGTGCAATACGCGGCTGGGATAGACGGAACGTTTACTATTTTCACATGTTGTCGTCGCTAGCGAAGCACTACGAGTTTTCAATTGATACGCCTTTTGATGAACTGCCCGCGGACATTCAAAGAACTATTCTGTACGGCTCTGGCAAAGAAGAAATCGCCTTCAGCTACGTCAATGATCGCGGCACTGTTTTTAAAAACCGTCACGTGTTTGAAGGCATTATCCCAAACCTCGAACGCCGCTATCGGGATACAGAATCGCAATCTGTTCGCGACGAGCTTGCAAAGTTCATTGCCAGCCAGCCCTGCCCCGACTGCCATGGCACACGTCTGTGCAGAGACGCTCGCCACGTGTTCGTCAATGACCTTCGATTGCCCGAGATTACCGCCATGCCGGTTGGAGAGGCATCGGACTATTTTGATACCTTGAATTTGACGGGACGAAAAGGTGAAATCGCCAGCAAAATTCTCAAGGAAATTCGAGCGCGTTATCGCTTCTTAGTTGACGTAGGTCTAAACTATTTGTCGCTCGACCGGAGTGCCGAGACCCTATCAGGAGGGGAGGCGCAACGCATTCGTCTGGCCTCACAAATTGGAGCTGGCTTAGTCGGCGTCATGTACATTCTTGACGAACCCTCTATCGGTCTACATCAGCGCGATAACGAGCGCCTCATCAAAACTCTGAACCACCTTCGCGACCTCGGCAATACCGTATTGGTCGTCGAACACGACGAAGATGCCATTCGGGCAGCAGACTACATCATTGACGTAGGGCCCGGGGCTGGCGTGCATGGCGGTCAAATTGTCGCCGCCGGCACCTATGATGAAATTATTGCCTGCGACAAGTCTACAACGGGTGCTTACTTGTCTGGACGCATGCAAATCGAAGTCCCCGAACATCGCTACCAAGCTGACAGCATACGCTTGCTGAGTTTGAGGGGTGCCCGTGGCAATAATTTAAGGAATGTTGATCTCGACATACCGCTCGGGCTACTCACGTGTATCACCGGGGTTTCGGGTTCCGGCAAATCAACGTTGATCAACAGCACGCTTTATCCCCTTGCGGCGACCGAACTCAATGGCGCAACCACTCTCACCGCGGCTGCACACGACAGCATTAGCGGACTGAATCTTATCGATAAGTGCATTGATATCGACCAAAGCCCCATCGGTCGGACACCACGATCCAACCCAGCAACGTATACCGGCATCTTCACGCCCGTGCGTGAACTCTTCGCGGGAACCCAAGAAGCTCGTGCCCGAGGTTACAAGCCGGGACGTTTCAGTTTTAACGTTCGCGGTGGCCGCTGCGAAGCGTGCCAAGGCGACGGAGTCACAAAAGTAGAGATGCACTTTCTACCCGATATCTACGTGCCTTGCGATGAGTGCAAAGGTAAGCGCTATAACCGAGAAACATTGGACGTCTTATACAAGGGCAAGAACATCTACGAAGTGCTTGAAATGACGGTTGAAGATGCACTGGTGTTCTTCGAACCCGTGCCAGCCATAGCGCGAAAGCTGCAGACGCTGATGGATGTAGGCTTGTCCTATATTCGCCTAGGGCAAGCCGCAACCACGCTGTCAGGTGGTGAAGCGCAAAGGGTGAAATTATCTAGGGAACTGTCTAAACGCGATACAGGCAAAACACTCTATATCTTAGACGAACCCACAACCGGACTGCATTTTGAAGATATCCGTCAATTGCTCGAAGTCTTGCACCGGCTGCGACGTCACGGCAATACGGTCGTTATCATAGAACACAACCTTGACGTTATTAAAACAGCAGACTGGATCATCGATTTAGGCCCCGAGGGCGGCAGTGGCGGTGGACAGATCATCGCGCAAGGCACTCCTGAGACCGTCGCCGAGGTACCAGAAAGTCATACCGGCCGGTTCTTGAAGCCCATCTTAGAGCGCGCATAGATCAGCTAACTTCAACCCTAGAGCCAGGGGCTCGATGTGACAACGGAACGGTGACACGCAAAGCGATCGGGCAAAAAAAAGCCGCACCAAGTGCGGCTTTTTGGCATCTGAATCGGCTTATTCTTCGCCGTCATCCATATCATCAATTTCGACAACTGGACGATCAACCAACTCAACGTACGCCATTGGAGCGTTATCTCCAGCGCGGAAACCACACTTCAAGATACGCAAATAGCCGCCCGGACGAGTCTGATACCGAGGGCCAATTTCGCTGAACAACTTACCAACCACCTCTTTATCACGCAGGCGATTAAAAGCAAGACGGCGGTTTGCAACGCTATCTTCCTTCGCCAAAGTGATAATCGGCTCAGCGTAGCTACGCAGCTCCTTAGCCTTTGGTAGAGTCGTCTTAATCAGCTCGTGCTTAACTAAAGACGCCGTCATGTTGCGGAACATCGCTTTGCGATGCGAGCTATTACGGTTTAACTGACGTCCACTGTGACGATGACGCATGACTATTTTCCTTTACTTCGTGTGCCGTTTTGGCAGCTATTCAAACTGTTTCCGAGTCCTAAAGACTTAAGACTCGATCATCATTTTTCAGACTTGCAGGTGGCCAGTTGTCGAGTCTCATACCCAACGACAAACCGCGTGACGCCAGCACGTCTTTAATTTCGGTAAGCGACTTCTTGCCCAGGTTTGGGGTTTTCAGAAGCTCGACTTCAGTACGCTGCACCAAGTCACCGATGTAGTAAATATTTTCTGCTTTCAAGCAATTTGCCGAACGAACCGTCAACTCCAAATCATCGACGGGGCGCAACAAGATCGGATCAACTTCATCTTCCTCAACGACTGCTTCAGCTTCGCCTTCGCTCTCGAGGTCAACGAATACCGCGAGCTGCTGCTGCAAGATCGTCGCAGCGCGACGAATTGCTTCTTCTGGATCAATTGTTCCGTTGGTTTCCAAATCAAGGACCAATTTATCCAAGTCAGTGCGTTGTTCGACACGAGCGGACTCAACCACATACGCCACACGGCGGATGGGCGAAAACGTCGCATCCAACTGCAATCGGCCTATCGCACGGGTTTCGTCTTCTTCATTTCCACGCGAGTCTGCTGGAGAGTAACCGCGTCCACGACTCACAACCAGCTTCAGATTCACACCCGAGCCACCTGTAACGTTACAGATGACGTGGTCTGGGTTGCAGATTTCAACATCGTGATCCAGCGTGATATCACCCGCCGTTACAGGACCGGGCTCTTTCTTCGACAAAGTCAATTCAGCTTCATCTTTGCCGTTAAGGACCACAGCGACATCTTTGAGGTTAAGAAGAATTTCAATCACGTCTTCTTGAACGCCTTCAATGGTGCTGTACTCATGCAAAACACCATCAATTTGCACTTCGGTAATTGCGCATCCTGGCATAGACGATAACAGAATACGGCGCAGTGCGTTGCCAAGCGTATGGCCAAAGCCACGCTCTAGGGGCTCTAAAGTCACTAGAGCTCGCGTATTACTTTTTTCGTCCACGGTAATAACGCGTGGAGTCAAGAATTCATTTACTGCACTTTGCATGTAGCCACCTGTCAGTCAGATTAATCGGATGTATTACTTCGAGTACAATTCAACGATCAAGTTTTCGTTGATCTCAGAAGTAAGCTCAGCGCGCTCTGGGCGAGCCTTAAATACACCTTCTAATTTGTCAGTATTGACGTCGATCCATTCGATGTCCGCACGCTGACCCGCGAGCGCCACTGCCGACTGAATACGCAATTGCTTCTTCGCTTTTTCACGAACAGCAACGACATCACCAGGCTGCACTTGGTAAGAAGGCACGTTCACAACGGTGCCGTTTACCAGAACACCCTTGTGTGACACCAACTGACGTGCTTCAGCGCGAGTTGATGCAAAACCCATGCGATAAACAACATTGTCCAAGCGGCTCTCTAGCAGCTGCAGGAGGTTTTCACCAGTCGCACCTTTACGTCGCGCCGCTTCCTTGTAGTAGCCACGGAATTGCTTTTCAAGAATGCCGTAGATACGACGCACTTTTTGCTTTTCACGTAACTGTACCCCGTAATCAGACAAGCGGCCACGTCTAGCGCCGTGCATACCTGGGGCAGTTTCCAATTTACATTTGCTTTCTAACGCACGCGCACCACTTTTCAAAAACAGATCAGTGCCTTCGCGGCGAGCTAATTTACACTTTGGTCCAATATATCGAGCCATACTAGTTCCTTCCTATGCCCTTACACGCGGCGCTTCTTGGGTGGGCGACATCCGTTATGAGGAATCGGGGTTACGTCGGTAATGTTAGTGATTTTGTAACCACAACCATTCAGCGCACGAACCGCAGACTCACGACCGGGACCAGGACCTTTGACTTGGACGTCCAAGTTTTTAAGGCCGTATTCTTTTGCTGCCTCGCCAGCACGCTCTGCAGCGACCTGAGCCGCAAACGGTGTGCTTTTACGAGAACCACGGAATCCAGAGCCACCAGCTGTCGCCCAGCTAAGAGCGTTACCCTGACGGTCAGTGATAGTGACAATGGTATTGTTAAATGACGCGTGAATGTGCGCCACACCGTCTACGACGGTTTTGGTAATCTTACGACGCGGTGCTTTCGCGCTTGGCTTAGCCATAAAATCGTCCTACTTTTAATATCAACACTACACTGCGGTGTAGCTACACTAAGTGAGCGCACAAGGCGCTCGCCATACTACCTACTTACTTGCGGATCGGCTTACGAGGACCTTTACGCGTACGCGCATTGGTTTTCGTACGCTGACCGCGTAAGGGCAAACCTTTACGGTGACGCAAACCACGGTTACAGCCCAAGTCCATCAAACGCTTGATGTTCATTGACACTTCCCGGCGTAAATCACCTTCGACCATCATTTCGCCAACTTTACCGCGAAGTTCGTCCATTTGAGCTTCACTCAAGTCACCGATTTTGGTGTCTTCTGCAATATTTGTCGCTGCACAAAGCGCTTTTGCTTTGGTCTTGCCTACACCGTAGATATAGGTCAAAGAAATAACAGCGTGTTTGTTATCGGGTATGTTGACGCCGGCGATACGTGCCATCCATCTTTCTCCAAATTACTTTACTATTGTGCGAAGGATCGCTAAAACCGCTAATCGCATGACACTCGTCAAAAGGCGCGGCAGTTTATCGACTTCGCTCTTAAAAATCAACTCAAGACTTGCCTTAACCCTGGCGCTGCTTATGGCGTGGGTCTGAAGAACAAATCACCCGTACCACACCTGCGCGGCGGACCACTTTGCAGTTGCGGCAAATTTTCTTAACTGATGCTCTAACTTTCATCACTTCTCTCCGTTACAACAAGTCTTACCGAACGCGGCCGGCAGACCCATGATTTTTCAGGTTGGCTTTCTTCATCACTGAATCATACTGCTGCGACATCATGTGGCTTTGAACCTGAGCCATGAAGTCCATCACGACCACAACAACAATCAGTAAAGAGGTCCCACCCAAGTAAAAGGGCACGTTCCATGTCACTACCAAAAACTGTGGCAGCAAACAAACGAGTGCGATATAAGCCGCACCAAAAACAGTCAAACGCGTCAACACACCGTCAATAAAGTTGGCAGTCTGCTGCCCAGGACGAATACCTGGAATAAAAGCACCGGAGCGTTTCAAGTTATCGGAGACTTCAACTGGGTTAAACATTAACGCGGTATAGAAAAAACAGAAAAACACAATGAATACGGTAAACAACAGAATATTCAAGGGTTGCCCCGGTCCAATCGCCACAGCCAGGTCTTGCAGCCAATCTGACGAGTTACCACTACCAAACCACTGCGCAATCGATGCAGGGAACAATAAAATACTGCTCGCAAATATCGCCGGGATCACCCCCGCCATATTCACCTTCAGGGGCAAGTGCGAACTCTGCGCTTGGTACATACGATTACCGCGCTGCTGCTTAGCGTAGTTAACGGTGATTCTACGCTGACCACGCTCTATGAAGATGATCAGATAAATTACGACGATCGCTAACGCTAAAATACCGAGCAACACGAGTATATTGAGCTCGCCCTGGCGAGCCTGCTCCAAAGACTGGCCGATTGCCGAAGGTAGACCCGCTACGATGCCTGCGAATATCAGCAATGAGATACCGTTTCCTACGCCGCGCTCTGTAATCTGCTCACCCAACCACATCATGAAAATAGCGCCAGTCACGAGTGACGTAATCGCAATCACATAAAACACAGGCGAAACGCTATACGCCATGCCTTGGTTGGCCATGCCGACCGTCATGCCGGTCGCCTGAATAATCGCTAAACCGACCGTCAAGTAACGAGTGTACTGCGAAATTTTGCGACGACCCGACTCACCTTCCTTCTTCAACTGCTCTAGCGACGGCGTTACGGCCGACATCAACTGCATAATAATTGACGCAGAAATGTAGGGCATAATGCCGAGCGCAAGAATACTCATACGCTCGAGCGCACCGCCCGAGAACATGTTTGCCAACCCCAAAATGGTGCCTTGATTTGAATTAAAGAGGGCTTGCAACTGCGCAGGATCAATACCCGGCACAGGAATATGTGTGCCGATACGATAAATAATCAGCGCAACTAAAACGAACCGTAGGCGAGCAAAAAGCTCGCCTAACCCGGCTGTATTTATGCCTGGAACCTGCTGCCCGTTAGCCATTTAGTCCTCGACCTTGCCGCCAGCTTGCTCAATCGCAGCGCGAGCGCCTTTTGAAACGCCCAGACCCTTAACCGTCAAAGCGCGGTCAACGCTGCCAGCCAAGAAAATACGAGCGCGCGTCATGTCATTGCGCACCAAATCTGCCGCCTTAAGGGCGTCCATATCAACGACGTCGCCCGTCAAGCGAGCCAGGTCACCCAAACGCACTTCCGCCGTCTTCATACCAACGCGTGATTTGAAGCCGTACTTCGGCAATCGCTTCTGCAAAGGCATCTGACCGCCTTCAAAACCAGGACGAACTCGTCCACCAGAGCGAGCTTTTTGGCCTTTGTGGCCACGGCCGGCGGTTTTACCCAAACCACTGCCAATACCCCGACCAACACGCTTACCGTCTGGACGCGAACCATCCGCCGGGCTGAGTGTGTTTAAACGCATCACATCAGACATTGTTTTACTCCTCAACTTTGACCATGTAGGCCACTTTGTTGATCATGCCACGCGTTGAGGGCGTGTCTTCCACCTCAACTGTGTGTCCAATTCGACGCAAACCTAAACCTGCTAAGCAAGCTTGATGAGTGCGTTGACGACCGTGACGGCTCTTGACCTGTGTAACTTTTACTGTCGATTTAGCCATGGCTATGCGACCACCCTATACCAATACTTAATTCAAGATCTCTTCGACGGTTTTGCCACGCTTAGCAGCAACGTCGTCGGGAGAGGCCATATCACGTAGACCATTGAAGGTCGCACGCACAACGTTCACTGGGTTCGTTGAGCCGTAGCACTTCGCTAAAACGTTCTCAACACCAGCAATTTCTAATACGGCACGCATTGCACCACCAGCGATTACGCCAGTACCTTCAGATGCGGGCTGCATGTAAACTTTTGACGCTCCGTGGCGAGCCTTGATCGGGTACTGAATCGTTCCACCATCAAGCTCAACCTGAATCATGTTACGTCGGGCAGCTTCCATCGCTTTTTGAATCGCGACCGGCACTTCACGCGCCTTACCACGACCAAAACCGACTTTACCGTTTCCATCGCCAACAACCGTTAAGGCAGTAAAACTAAAGATACGACCACCTTTAACCACTTTCGCAACACGATTTACCTGGACCAGCTTCTCTTGCAGATCGCCCTCGGTCTGTTGCTTTCTTTGATCACTCATATTCGTGCCTGCCCCTAGAATTCCAAACCGTTTTCGCGCGCAGCTTCTGCAAGCGACTTAACGCGACCATGGTAGCGAAAGCCACTGCGGTCGAATGCAACTTGCGTTACACCGGCATCTTTGGCTCGCTGTGCAATCAATTTGCCGACTTCGGCAGCAGCGGCCTGGTTACCCGTTGCTCCATCACGAAGTGACTTATCCAGCGTGCTCGCCGCAGCCAATACCTTGTCTCCGGCCGCATTCAACACTTGCGCATAAATGTGACGTGGAGTTCGGTGAACCGTCAAGCGAACCGCTTCTGCAGCCTTCATGCGGGCACGTGACTTACGTGCGCGGCGCAGGCGTGATACTGTCTTCTCATTCATTTGCGCTTACCTACTTCTTCTTAGCGTCTTTACGACGTACGTGTTCATCCGCGTAACGAATACCCTTGCCCTTGTAAGGCTCCGGCGGACGGAACGCTCTAATCTCTGCTGCAGCCTGGCCTACGGCTTGCTTGTCGATACCGCTCACAACAACTTCTGTTTGAGTCGGTGTCTCGGCGCTAACGCCCTCGGGCAACTCGTAATTAACGGGGTGCGATAAACCTAAGGTCAGGTTTAAGACGCTGCCTTCCGCTTTTGCACGATAACCCACACCGTTCAAAACCAATTTCTTCTGCCAGCCAGTACTTACGCCAACAACCATGTTGTTCACCAACATACGCGTCGTACCTGCCATGGCTTTTTGCGCGTCGCTGTCGTAGCTTACCGTCAACTCTTCGCCTTCTTGTAACACCTGAATACCGTCGGTAAGCGCTAGCGACAAAGAACCTTTGCCACCTTTAACGCTTAGCGCGCGATCATTCAACGTGACCTCAACACCTTTCGGCACGTTTACTGGGGATTTTGCGACTCTAGACATAGAACCAACTCTTCAATATCAAATTAAAATACGGTGCAAAGTACTTCGCCACCAACACCCGCAGCACGCGCAGCGCGATCGCTCATTACACCCTTAGAAGTGGACACAATCGCCACACCCAAACCGCCGCGAACCTTTGGCAACCCGTCACGCGCAGAGTATTGACGCAAACCAGGTCGGCTCTTACGGTCGATCTCGGCGATCACGGGCTTGCCGTTGAAGTACTTCAAAGTTAACGCCAGACGCTTTTTACCGTCCTGCTCCAGAGTCTCAACACTCTCAATGTAACCTTCGTCCACCAATACTGCCGCGACAGCCGCTTTCAGTTTTGACGCTGGCATTTCAACGCTTTTTTTGCCGGCCATTTGTGCATTGCGAATTCGCGTTAGCATATCAGCCAATGGATCTTGCATACTCATAATCGAATCTCTCTTGTTACCAGCTAGACTTAACTAAGCCAGGCACATCACCACGCATGGCTGCTTCGCGCAACTTGTTACGACACAGTCCGAACTTACGGTAAACACCGTGCGGACGACCCGTTATCTGACACCGGCGCTGCTGACGAACTGGGCTAGCATTACGAGGCAGCTTTTGCAACGCGACCTGTGCATCCCAACGCGCATCCTCTGAAGCATTGACGTCTGCGATAATCGCTTTCAACTCAGCGCGTTTCGCCGCAAATTTAGCGACGGTACGGGTGCGCTTGGTTTCGCGTGCAATCATGGATTTCTTTGCCATGTGGATCTACCTCTTAGCCTTTAAACGGGAAGTTGAACGCGCGAAGCAGTGCACGACCTTCGTCGTCAGTGCGCGCCGTTGTTGTGATGGTAATATCCATACCACGCAACTTGTCGACTTCATCGTAGTTGATTTCAGGGAAGATGATCTGCTCAGTCACACCCATCGCAAAGTTGCCGCGACCGTCAAACGCTTTCGGTGTGATACCGCGGAAATCACGAATTCGAGGAATGGCGATGCCGATTAAACGCTCCAAAAACTCGTACATGCGATCCGAACGCAAGGTAACCTTACAACCGATCGGCCAACCATCACGAATCTTGAAGCCTGCAATCGAACGACGAGCCTTGGTAATGATAGGCTTCTGTCCAGAAATCTTTGTCATGTCAGCAACAGCGTTTTCCAACACCTTCTTGTCACCGACAGCTTCACCCACACCCATATTCAGAGTGATTTTGGTTATGCGTGGGACTTCCATTACGTTACGCAGGCCTAGCTCTTCTTTAAGAGCGGGTGCGAGTTCGTCCCGATATTTTTGTTTCAAAGTGGCCATTTATTTCAACCTCAATCCGCAGCTCGCGCTACGCGTCAATCGCTTCGCCAGTTGATTTATAGATCCGCGTTTTCTTGCCATCTTCGGCCTTGTAACCAACACGATCCGCCTTGTTTGTTTGCGCGTTGTAAATCGCAACATTGGAGACATGAATAGAGGCTTCCTGCTCCACAATACCACCAGCAATACCCGCCTGGGGGTTAGGCTTGGTGTGCTTCTTCACGCGGTTGATACCGGTCACAATCAAACGATCGCTACCAATTACCTTACGCACCTTGCCACGCTTACCTTTATCTTTACCGGCAAGCACAATGACTTCGTCATCTCGTTTAATTTTCATGTCTATTCCTCGTCGTCTGCTGCCGGGTTAAATAACTTCCGGCGCAAGCGAAATAATCTTCATAAACTTCTCGCCACGCAATTCACGGGTTACGGGGCCAAAAATACGCGTACCAATCGGCGCCTGGTTGTTGTTTAACAACACCGCCGCGTTGTCGTCGAACTTAATCAACGAACCATCGGGTCGACGAACACCCTTGCGAGTGCGAACGACAACCGCGGTCATTACCTGACCTTTTTTAACCTTACCGCGAGGAATCGCCTCTTTAACGGTAACCTTAATCAAGTCACCAACACGAGCGTATCGACGCTTTGAGCCGCCCAACACCTTGATGCACATCACGCGACGCGCACCACTGTTGTCAGCAACTTCTAAATATGACTGAGTTTGAATCATGCTCTACTCCGAAAGACCTGACGGTCGGTTTCTTGCTGACTTAAAGTTCCGCAGCCTTTTCTACCACTTGATCCAAAGTCCAAGTTTTAGACTTTGACAAAGGGCGACTCTCACGAACAACCACTGTATCTCCGATCGAACACTCGTTTGCTTCGTCGTGTGCGTGGATCTTTGATGAGCGAGTGATGTACTTGCCATACACCGGGTGCTTAACGCGACGCTCAATCAACACTGTGATTGTTTTGTCCATTTTGTCACTAACTACCCTGCCGGTAGCCGTACGAATACGTTTTTCTGTCGTTGCCATCAGCCTTCACCGCCTTTCTCAGTGAGCAGCGTCTTAACACGCGCAATCGCTCGCTGGTTGTCTTTCAATAAATGTGTCTGTCCGAGCTGGCCGGTTGCCTTTTGCATACGCAACTTGAACTGCTCCTCACGCAAACTCAACAAAGTCTCATTGAGTTCTTGCGCCGATTTTTCTCGCAACTCACTCGTTTTCATCACATCACCGATCGCTTAACAAATTTTGTTGCCACAGGAATCTTTGCTGCCGCCAAGGTAAACGCTTCACGCGCCAACTGCTCAGAAACACCCTGCACTTCGTAAAGTACCTTGCCAGGCTGAACCTGAGCTACCCAGTACTCGACGTTACCCTTACCTTTACCCTGACGAACCTCTAAAGGCTTACCAGTGATAGGCTTGTCTGGAAACACACGAATCCAGATTTTACCGCCACGCTTAATGTGACGTGTCATTGCACGACGAGCAGCCTCGATTTGACGCGCCGTAATACGACCGCGACCTACCGCTTTCAGACCAAACTCACCGAAACTGACCTTGCTACCGCGCAGAGCCAAACCGCGGTTGCGGCCCTTCTGCATTTTTCTAAATTTTGTACGCTTAGGCTGTAACATAGCACCGAACCTTAATTAGCCGCTGGTTTCTTGCCGCCATCTTGTGCAGACTCTTGTCCGCCGATGACCTCGCCTTTGAAAATCCACACCTTGACGCCAATAATGCCGTAAGTAGTAGAAGCTTCGTATGTTGCATAGTCGATATCTGCACGCAAAGTGTGCAGCGGTACTCGACCTTCACGGTACCATTCCGCCCGTGCAATTTCAGCGCCGCCCAAACGGCCACTGACTTGGATTTTTACGCCCTCTGCACCCTGACGGAGTGCGTTCTGAACCGCACGCTTCATGGCGCGACGGAACATGACGCGGCGCTCGAGCTGCTGAGCAACGTTTTGAGCAACTAATTTCGCATCAAGATCAGGCTTACGAATCTCTTCGATGTTGATATTCACGGGCACACCCATGCGTGCGCTCAAATCTTTGCGCAACTTATCGACATCTTCGCCTTTCTTACCAATAACGATACCTGGACGCGCAGTAGAAATCGTAATACGCGCTGTCTGTGCAGGACGCTCGATCAAAATGCGGCTTACAGAGGCATTGTCTAGCACTTTTTCGATGTACTGGCGTACTTCTAAATCAGTGATCAGCTGACGCGCGTAATTTTTTGAATCCGCGTACCATACTGAGTTATGGTCTTTAACAATACCTAACCGAATACCGGTTGGATGTACTTTCTGACCCATATGGTCTTCTCCTAACCTTCGCCGTCTGCGACTTTCACAGTGATGTGACAAGTGCGCTTTAAAATACGATCTGCACGACCTTTAGCGCGAGGACGCAAGCGCTTCATTGTCATACCCTCATCCACAAAGATGGTTGATACTTTCAACTCATCCACGTCGGCACCTTCGTTGTTTTCCGCATTTGCGATTGCGGAATCCAGCACCTTTTTCACTATATGCGCCGCTTTTTTAGGGCTGAACGCAAGCACGTCTAATGCCTTTTCTACGGGCAAGCCGCGAACCTGGTCAGCCACCAAACGGGCTTTCTGTGCCGAGATTCGCGCTCCTCGTAATTTTGCTGCCACTTCCATGGTTGCTTACCTCTCCTACGCGACGCTTAACGCTTCGCCTTCTTATCTACGATGTGCCCTTTGAAAGTACGCGTGACCGCGAACTCACCTAGCTTGTGACCTACCATGTCTTCGTTGATCAACACAGGCACATGCTGGCGTCCGTTGTGGACGGCGATGGTCAAACCAACCATATCGGGCGATACCATTGAACGACGCGACCAGGTTTTGATTGGACGACGGTCGTTGCTCTCAAGTGCGGCTTCTACTTTTTTCTGCAGGTGCAGATCAATGAAGGGGCCTTTTTTTAATGAACGGGGCACAATACTATCCTCTATCCTATCGACCTAGTCGCTTACTTCTTGCCGCGACGGCGAACAATCAATTTATCGGTACGCTTGTTAGAACGTGTCTTATAACCTTTAGTCGGAGTACCCCATGGGCTGACAGGGTGACGTCCACCAGATGTTCTACCCTCACCACCACCATGCGGGTGATCTACCGGGTTCATCGCCACACCGCGTACGGTAGGACGGACGCCGCGCCAACGCTTCGCACCGGCTTTACCCAGCTTGCGCAGGCTATGCTCTGAATTCGACACTTCGCCGATAGTAGCGCGACAGTCGCTCAGCACTTTACGCATTTCACCAGAGCGCAAACGAATCGTTGCGTACGCGCCTTCACGGGCCACCAACTGTACTGCCGCACCCGCCGAGCGCGCCAACTGAGCACCTTTACCGGGCTTAAGCTCGATCGCATGAATGACAGAGCCGACAGGAATATTTCGGATGGGCAAGCAGTTTCCCGCCTTGATCGGCGCTGCTGGACCGTTTTGCACCACATCACCTGCCTTCAGACCCTTGGGCGCGAGAATGTAACGACGCTCGCCATCGGGGAACAAAATCAACGCGATGTGCGACGTGCGATTTGGGTCATATTCCAACCGCTCAACCTTCGCAGGCATACCGTCTTTGTTACGTTTAAAGTCAATGATGCGATAATGCTGCTTGTGACCACCACCGACATGGCGTGTCGTGATACGACCATTATTGTTGCGACCGCCTGACTTACTTTGGCTTTCCAGCAAAGGCTTATGGGGTGCACCCTTGTGCAAATCCTGCTCGACGACGCGCACGACATGGCGGCGACCGGCAGATGTGGGTTTACTTTTTAATACAGCCATGACCTACCCCTTATTCCACGGTAGCAAAGTCAATTTCTTGACCCTGCGCCAACGTAACGTAAGCCTTTTTCCAACTTGGCTTAGTCGTAAAACCGAAGCGATTACGCTTAGTTTTACCTTTAACACGCAAGGTGCTAACAGACTCTACGTTCACTTTGAAAAACTTCTCGACAGCCGCCTTAACTTCTGCCTTGTTCGCATCGAGCGCTACACGGAAAACGTACTGATTGTTAATATCAGCAACGACCGCAGCCTTTTCAGAAACGTGAGGCGCTCTAATTACTTGAAACAATCGCTCCTGGTTCATCCGAGCATCTCCTCAAACTTTTTCACAGCATCGACAGTTACAACAACCTTGTCATATGCAATCAAACTCACTGGATCCACGCTTTCAACGTCACGCACATCAACCGAGTGCAAGTTACGAGACGCAAGGTACAGGTTTTCGTTAACCTCAGATGCGACGATTAACACGTTATCCAAACCAAACTCACCCAACTGCTTGACCAGCAACTTAGTTTTGGGCGCCTCGACATCCATTGACTCAACCACCAACAGACGCTCTTGACGAGCCAGCTCTGACAGAATCGAACGGATCGCCGCGCGATACATTTTACGATTAACTTTTTGGCTGTGATCCTGAGGCTTAGCCGCAAAAGTCACACCACCTGTGCGCCAGATGGGCGAACGGATGGTTCCGGCTCGAGCGCGACCTGTACCCTTCTGACGCCATGGCTTCTTACCACCGCCGCTCACTTCTGAACGAGTCTTCTGAGCACGCGTACCTTGGCGAGCACCTGCCAGGTAGGCAGTGACAACTTGGTGAACCAAAGCTTCATTGTATTCACGAGCAAAAGCAACGTCGGACACAGATACTGTGCCAGCTGATGCATTCCCGGGCTTCAATACATTTAATTCCACGTTCGAATCCCCTAACTTATGCCTTTACAGCGGGACGCACAACAACATCACCGCCTGGCGCACCTGGAACCGCACCTTTGATTAATAACAAGTTGCGCTCTGCATCAACACGCACAACCTCGAGACCCTGGGTGGTAACAGCAACATTACCCATCTGGCCGGCCATTTTCTTACCCTTAAACACGCGACCCGGTGTCTGACACTGACCGATAGAACCTGGCGCACGGTGCGACAAAGAGTTACCGTGGGTTGCGTCCTGCATCTTAAAGTTCCAACGCTTCACGCCACCCTGAAAGCCCTTACCCTTCGACTTTCCAGCGACGTCAACTTTCTGGCCTGCTTCGAATCGACCTACAGTCAGCTCGGCACCTACTTCAGGAGCATCTTCACCAGCTTCAAGGCGAAACTCCCACAAACCAACACCCGCTTCAACTCCAGCTTTAGCATAGTGCCCAGCAGCAGATTTATTGACGCGACTTGCTTTGCGAGTTCCAGTTGTTACCTGAATAGCACGATACCCATCGGCATCAAGCTCTTTGATCTGAGTAACGCGGTTTGGAGACACCTCCACTACGGTTACTGGAATTGATACGCCGTCTTCGGTAAAAACACGAGTCATACCGGTTTTACGGCCGACTAAACCAATAGTCATTTTTCTAACCTCTCAGTGTACGGGGCTAACCCTCTATGGCCGTCCATCGCTGAACGTTACACGCCCGCAGATTGGAGTACTGCGGGCAGGTCTTGCTACGAATTGTCGTTAACCAAGACTAATCTGTACTTCCACACCTGCTGCCAAGTCGAGCTTCATCAAAGCGTCAACCGTTTTTTCTGTTGGCTCCACGATGTCGAGCAACCGTTTGTGGGTACGAATCTCATACTGGTCACGAGCATCCTTGTTTACGTGAGGCGAAATCAACACAGTAAACTTCTCTTTACGAGTCGGCAAAGGGATAGGTCCGCGAACCTGAGCCCCAGTGCGACGCGCGGTTTCAACAATCTCTTGCGTTGAAGCATCAATCAAACGGTGATCGAAAGCTTTCAGGCGAATACGAATGCGTTGGTTTTGCACGTGACTAGTCTCCAAAATATAAATAACCGAGAGCTCGCAAGGAGACCCCCGAAAAAGGAACGCGAATTCTAAAGACGAGGCCAAGCGCTGTCAAGCGTAGTTACACCGAAAAGACAAAAAGTTCGGGAGAAGTGGAAAATTACCCGACAGTGGACCTAAGCGTTCTTTCCAACTCAAGTCCCCATCGATTCGGCGCGCTCACAGTTGCCCAAAGTCCGAAAATAGAAGAAGCTAGACGCTTCTAAAACGAGGATCTTTCTATGGCACCTTCAAATAACAATACCAATACGCATTCGATGTTAATGGGCTATTTATTGTGGATTTTTGGGTTCATGGGCGCTCACCGATTCTATTACGGTAAGCAGGTGAGCGGTACCATTTGGTTTTTCACCTTGGGCTTGTTCTTTGTGGGCTGGATCGTTGATCTTTTTTTAATTCCCAGTATGGATAAGCAAGCTGACTGGCGTTTCACTGAGGGGCCTATCAATTACAGCCTGGCGTGGATCTTGTTGACCTTTCTAGGCATTTTCGGAGTTCATCGCTTTTACATGGGCAAGATATTCACGGGCTTACTGTACCTTTTTACTGGCGGCTTATTCTTGCTTGGGTGGCTCTATGATTTGTATACCCTGAACGAGCAAATCACCCAAGAAAACGCGCAACGCCGCGCGTGGTAACACCCGCACAAGGCAGACTCGCCCTCTTAGCCGGCGCAGCCGGCGTCGCACTGTTCTCTGGCATGGATGCGACCATGAAATCACTATCGCTTCAACATGGCGTTTATAACGCCATGTTCTGGCGTATGAGTTTCGGAATCATCATTATCGGCGCACTCTATCTCACCGGCAGACCGAGTAAGCCATCACGCCATACTCTCCGCCTTCACGTCAAACGGGGGGCGCTTACGCTGGTGATGGCATCGCTATTTTTTTGGGGCCTAACACAGATCCCACTGGCGCAGGCGGTGGGGCTTTCCTTTATCGCCCCTATCATTGCCCTATTTTTGGCGGCCTGGCTCATTAACGAGCCTATCGTCCCAAACGATTATATCGCCTCAGTGATCGCGCTTCTTGGGGTCGGCGTGCTCTTACTTGAGGAGCTTTTAAAATTTGAAATGCAATCGCTGTTAGGCAGCGCAGCTGTTCTTCTGTCGGCCGTAATGTATGCTTACAATCTGATTTTACAGAGACAACAAGCCCTCATAGCGCAGCCACTTGAAATCAGCTTTTATCAGACACTAGTCACCTTTGTAGGCCTCGCATTACTCGCACCGTGGTGGGCTGAGCCATTACCCGATTTACGCACAGGTATTCTTGCCGCAACGGCAGCAAGCTTAGCTTTAGGTGCCCTCATCTGCTTTTCATACGCTTACCGACACGCAGTCACTGCGAGCTTGGTAACACTGGAATACACTGCTTTCATCTGGGCCGCTGCCTTAGGATGGATTGTATTTGACGAAACTATCAGTCTAAATACGCTCAGCGGCACGGCCTTGATTGTGGCCGCATGCGTCTTTCAGATCCGGGGAGCTAGCAAAAGGATCGTGCCAAATGAGCAAATTATAGGACGTATAAACAACAAAGCCGAATAACTGCAAGCAGCCATTCGGCTCAGCGGGCTGGGGCAACACCCCAACCCAAGGCTGGTATCGATTACTCGATGATTTTGGCTACAACGCCAGCACCAACCGTACGACCACCTTCACGGATCGCAAATCGCAAACCGTCTTCCATCGCAATCGGTGCAATCAGAGTAACAACCATCTGAATGTTGTCACCTGGCATAACCATCTCTACGCCATCAGGCAATTCACACGCACCCGTTACGTCCGTCGTACGGAAGTAAAACTGAGGACGGTAGCCTTTGAAGAATGGCGTGTGACGACCACCTTCATCTTTGCTCAATACGTAGACTTCTGCTTCAAACTTCGTGTGCGGCTTAACGCTACC
>NZ_CBFHWH010000010.1:0-19480 GCF_965659035.1 Aequoribacter sp.
GTAGGGCTAGGCCCGGTTACAGTGCTCTGATTCACAGAGTCTCGAGATGAGTCATCGAGCACTATGTTGTTCCAAAGCCCAAATTACGTGCTCCTGAACCAACTCACTGGGAAATGACAAGCGTGACTTAAGCGCCTCAATCACGGGGATGGTACTGGGCGCGTTGCCCAAGGCCACTGCGATGTTGCGCAACCAGCGTTCATAGCCAATGCGTCGTATTGCCGAGCCCTCGGTGCGATCGAGATAGGTGTGCTCATCCCACAAAAATAGCTCGACTAAATCGATATTGTCCAAGCCGTGCCGTGGCTTAAAGTCTGCCTCTTGGGTGGGTTTGGCGAATTTGTTCCACGGGCAGAATAATTGGCAATCATCGCAGCCAAAAATTCGGTTGCCGATTTTCGAGCGAAGTGCCGTATCGATACTGCCTTTATGCTCGATCGTTAAGTACGAAATGCATTTACGGGCATCTAACTCAAAGGGGCTGACAAAGGCTTGGGTTGGGCAAATGTCTAAGCAGGCGGTGCACGACCCGCAGTGCTTCTCGGTTTTTGGGGCCGATACCGGTAGCGGTAGGTCGGTGTAGATTTCGCCTAAAAAGAACCACGAACCGGCCTTGTCGTTGATGAGCATGGTATTCTTGCCAATCCAACCCAGTCCCGCTTGTTCAGCAATCGCACGCTCTAACACTGGCGCGCTGTCGACGAAGGCTCGATGGTGCCCACCCGCTGCATCTTGCAGGCGCTTGGCCAGTGTTGCTAAGCGTTTGCGCACCAGTTTGTGATAATCGCGACCCAAGGTGTAGCGGGCGATGTAGCCTTTATTGGGCTCTTCTAATACGTCGAGGGCATGGGTGTTCTCGGGTAGGTAGTCCATGCGGAGTGATATGACGCGCAGAGTACCCGGTTCGAGCAAATCTGGACGCCAACGCTTCTCGCCGTGTGCGGCCATAAAGTTCATGGTGCCGTGATAGCCTTTATCGAGCCAGCGCTGAAGGTAATTGGGGTGTTCCTTGAGGTCAATGTCGCTAATACCCATGGCGGCAAAGCCCAAGTCGTGAGCCCAGGTTTGGAGTTGTTCGCTAAGCGAATGTAAATTGAGGTCGGTCACGGGATTGGGTTTATGCTTAAGGCATGCCTATAATGCTGGCAGAGTAACGGATAAAGTTTTTTTTTGCATGTCGAAAGCCCCCTCAAATCATGTTGCACGCGAATTAGCCCTGTATTTGGCGGCGCAAACGCGCGCCATTGATGCCAGTGCGATCGCCAGCGGGGTCAGTGGTTTTACTTTGATGTCGCGCGCTGCTCGCGCTGTGTACGAGATTGTATCCGAGTCGTTTGAACCGACTCTTCCACTGTTTGTGGTCTGTGGTGGTGGAAATAACGGCGGCGATGGGCTGCTGGTGGCATGGTTGGCCAAAAATCAGGGTCGAGGTGTGCAGGTGTGTCTGAGCAAGTCGCCCGAGGCGCTTACAGGCGATGCGGCGAGAGCACATGCCTTATGCCTTGAAGCCGGCGTAGAATTTGTCGATCTGCCCGATACGCCGCTCGATGAGGATTGGCTAATTGTCGATGCCCTCTTGGGCACGGGCTTGAATCGCGATGTGCAGGGCGACGCTTCGCGTGCGATTGCTTGGATGAATGCAAGTGCTGCGCCGGTCCTTGCTGTCGATATGCCATCAGGTTTGTGTAGCGATACTGGGCGGGTATTAGGCGAGGCCGTTAAGGCCGATATGACCGTGACTTTTATCGCTTTAAAATTTGGGTTGTTTACCTGTAGTGGCCCAGATCATGTGGGGTTTTTGCACTATTCGGATTTAGAGGTTCCCGATGAGTCTTTTGCGGCACATTCTCCGGTAGCCTGTCGTTTGGACTTAGAGGCGCTGCTGGCAAATGTAATGCCACGCGCAGCGAATTCTCACAAAGGTCTCTTTGGGCATGTGTTAGTGGTCGGAGGAGATTACGGTTTTGGTGGCGCTGTCGCAATGGCCGCCGAGGCGGCCTTGAGTTGTGGCGCGGGCTTGGTTTCTGTGGCAACGCGCACGGAGCATGTCTCGGCCGTGTTGGCTCGAACCCCAGAGGTTATGGTTCACGCTGTCACGAATCGTCACGAGTTGGATAACTTGCTTGCGGGTGTTTCGGTCGTAGTGATTGGGCCGGGTCTAGGTCAAAGCCCTTGGTCCGAGCAGTTATTACAAGTGGTGTTAGAGCGCGATCAACCCTTAGTGGTGGATGCTGATGCGCTGAATATTTTGGTGACAAAGCAATGGCTAGGAAGTTTGGCAGCGCGAACGGCGCCGGTGGTGGTAACACCGCACCCCGGTGAAGCCGCCAGGATGCTGGGGCAGACAACTGCGCAGGTACAGGGCGACCGATTGGCTGCAAGCCAGGCGTTACAGGCAATCATTGACGGTGTCGTCGTGCTCAAAGGCGCTGGCAGTCTTGTGAGTTCTGACCGGGGTGTCGGGTTAAGTGACTACGGTAATGCTGGCATGGCGTCTGGCGGTATGGGCGATGTGTTAAGTGGGGTCTTGGGTGCGTTGCTGGCACAGATCCCCGATGCGGTGTTTGCGACCGAGCTCGGTGTTTGTTTGCATGGTGATGCGGCCGATCTGGCTGCTGCTGAATTCGGTTTGCGCGGGTTAAGAGCGACTCAGTTAATGCCTTATTTGCAGGAGCGTTTGGGTGGTTAATCTGGTTCGAGAACTTCAGAGCGAAGAAGCCCTGCTAGATTTTGGTCAAGCGTTGGCTGCCTGCTTGATGCCCGGCTTCATGATTGAATTACGCGGTGAACTTGGTGCCGGTAAAACGACGCTAAGCCGCGCCATTATTCAGTTTTTCGGGCACAAGGGAGCGGTCAAAAGCCCGACCTATACCTTGGTTGAGCCTTACGAACACATCGAGCCGCCGGTGTATCATTTTGATCTTTATCGTATAGCTGACCCCGATGAACTGCATCACTTGGGGGTGGAGACTTACTTTAATGCACACAGCATTTGTCTGGTTGAGTGGCCTGAGCGGGGGGTTGGTTTCCTGCCTAAGGCCGATATCGTCGTTACACTAGAGCACGCAGTTCTAGGCCGAACGATTGCAGTCACAGCATGCTCTGACAAGGGGCGCGCGGTCATGGAGTGTCTGTTGTAATGGTTCAGGGTTGGCGTATTGGTTTTGTCGTGCTCTGTTTGCTCTTATCGGAGGGCGCGCTGGGGGCAAAAATCGAGGAGTTGCGTCTGTGGCGAGCGCCCGATCATACGCGCTTGGTGTTTGATTTGTCGGAGCCTGCAGATCACACGCTGCTCGAACTTAAGAATCCAGATCGACTGGTCATCGACATTAAACAGGCTGAGTGGGGATCGACGCCCGACCTCGAGCTTGACGGCACGCCAATCAAGGGAGTGAGGACGGCGGTTCGTAACGATCGTGATATTCGTGTGGTTTTAGATTTAAAAAGCCAAGTCAAGCCGCGCAGTTTTGCCCTAAAGGCAACAGATACTAAAAAAGATCGATTAGTCATTGATTTGGTCGATCCCGCGGCGCCACCCAAAGTGGTTGCGAGAAAGGTGGATAACTCTGAGAAGCGCGACATTATCGTCGCTATCGATGCCGGTCATGGGGGGGAAGACCCAGGCGCGATTGGCCCCGGTAAAATTCAAGAAAAAAAGGTTGTCTTAGCTATCGCGGCTGAATTGCGTCAATTATTTGAGGATGCCAAAGGTTACCAGCCGGTCATGATTCGGACCGGTGATTACTACGTATCCTTGTCGGGGCGACGAAAGTTGGCGCGAGAAGCGCAAGCCGATGTGTTTATTTCGATTCATGCCGATGCATTTACGAACCCTCAGGCGAATGGCGCGTCGGTTTATGCTTTGTCTTTGCGCGGTGCTTCGAGTACTGCAGCGCGTTATTTGGCGCAACGCGAGAACGCCGCCGACTTGGTCGGTGGCGTGACCTTGTCGGATAAAGATGATGTGCTTGCAAGTGTGCTGACCGACTTATCGATGACTTCAACCTTAGATCGCAGTTTGCAAATGGGCTCGAGCGTGCTGGCCGAAATGGGTAATGTGGCGCGCTTGCACAAAGACCACGTCGAGCAAGCGGCGTTTGCCGTACTTAAGTCACCCGATATTCCATCGATATTGGTTGAAACGGGGTTCATTTCAAACCCAACCGAGGCGCGACGGTTAAACAACAGTGCTTATCGCCGTAAAATGGCGAATGCGATATTTGCGGGAGTGAGTGACCACTTTTATGCTCAGCCACCGCCTGGCACGTATGTGGCCTGGTCCAAGGAGCAGGGCCAGCAAACCTACACGATCGCGCGCGGTGATACCCTGTCGGGTATTGCGCAAAAATTTAAGGTGTCGGTGGAGTCATTACGCTCACACAACAATATTAACGGGTCGCGAATTTTGGTTGGCCAAACGCTAGTTATTCCGAGAAGTTAAGCTATGGCCCGCATTCACAGTTTAAGTCCCCAATTGGCCAACCAAATAGCGGCCGGTGAGGTGGTTGAGCGACCGGCTTCGGTCGTAAAAGAGGTGGTGGAAAACAGTTTAGATGCGGGAGCGACCCGCATTGATATTGAGGTCGAGGCTGGCGGTGTTAAGCGTATTCGTGTCCGCGACAACGGGCAAGGTATCGAGAGCGATGACCTACCCTTAGCCTTGGCTCGCCACGCGACCTCTAAAATCGTGTCTTTGGATGACTTAGAGGCGGTATCGAGCCTGGGTTTTCGTGGCGAGGCGCTGGCCAGTATTGCCTCGGTTTCGAGGCTGGCGCTGAGTACGAATGCATCGTCAGACGCAAGCGCTGGGGTACTGGCTGAGTCGGAAGGCCGCGATCAAGTGGTCGCAGTGCGACCGACGCCGCATCCGCAGGGGACCACGGTCGATGTGCGGGACCTATTTTTTAACACCCCCGCGCGCCGCAAGTTTTTGCGCACCGAAAAAACCGAATTTAACCATCTAGAAGAGGTTGTTAAACGATTGGCACTGGCGCGGTTTGATGTGGCGTTTAGTCTGTCGCATAACGGTCGTGTGGTCTTAAATTTACCGGTCGCCGACTCCACCGCGGCGCAGCAAAGGCGTGTGGCGACAATTTGCGGTCCAGCTTTTATTGACCAGGTAGTGCACATTGACAGTGAGCGCAGTGGCTTGGGTTTGAGTGGCTGGGTCGGCTTGCCGACCTTTTCCCGATCGCAGGCCGATCTGCAGTATTTTTTTGTGAACGGCCGTGTCATTCGCGACAAGCTGGTGGCTCACGCAATCAAACAGGCTTACCGCGATGTGCTGTATCACGGCCGCCATCCCGCTTTTGTGTTGTACTTGAATATTGACCCAGCCTTGGTGGATGTAAATGTGCATCCGACCAAGCATGAGGTGCGCTTTAGAGACAGCAGAGAAGTGCATAACTTCTTGTTCTCGACTTTGCATCGGGCCTTAGCAGATGTGCGCCCAGCCGATCAGTTGGTAAGCTCCGAGCGCTTTCAGCCTCTGGCGGAGGGCGGTCACCTGGATACCCATACGGGTGAGGTGAGTCAAGGTGCCTTGAGCTGGGGCGGGATGTCGCATCGGCCAGATGTTGGTTCATCGAATAGACCAAGTCCATTGGCGGTGCAGTCCCAGATGAGCAGTTACGGGCGCCTGCACCCAGCGCCCTTGCCCGAGCAGTCGTCTGAGGAAGAGGCCCCGCCACTCGGTTATGCCTTGGCGCAGCTACAGGGCATTTACATATTGTCGGAGAACGCTCAGGGTTTGGTGTTGGTCGATATGCATGCTGCTCATGAGCGCATTACCTACGAGCGCCTCAAAGAAGCCGATGCTGCTGAGGGGGTGCGCTCGCAGCCTCTATTGGTGCCACAAGCGATCGCCGTCAGCCAAAAAGAGGTTGAATTGGCTCGCGAGCACGAAGCTGTGTTTGTGGGTTTGGGTTTGCAGCTAGAACCCGCGAGTGAAGAGTCTTTGTTAATTCGCTCGGTTCCTACCTTGCTGCGATCCGCCGACATGGAGCAATTGGTGCGCGATGTGCTGTCGGATTTAGCGGAGTACGGTCAATCTGACCGGATTGCTGCCGAGCGCGAGGCTATCCTGTCAACTATGGCCTGCCATGGATCCGTGCGCGCTAATCGGAGTTTGACGGTACCAGAGATGAACGCCTTGCTGCGCGACATTGAGGCGACTGAGCGTGCCGGGCAGTGCAACCATGGGCGCCCAACCTGGACGCAGTTAAGCTTGACCGAGCTCGATAAATTATTTTTGCGGGGTCGCTAGTGACCAAGCCTTCGGTGATTTGCCTCATGGGCCCGACCGCGTCCGGCAAGACCGATTTGGCGATAGACCTAGTCGAGGCTTTAAACGGTGAGCTCATCAGTGTGGATTCTGCCCTGGTATATCGGGGTTTGGATATAGGCTCTGCAAAACCCGATTATCCACATCACCTCATCGATATTCGCGACCCATCGGAACCTTACAATGTCGCCGATTTTGTCAGAGACGCGGATAGAGCGGTAGCCGATATCATTGCCCGAGGGCACACTCCCATTCTTGTGGGTGGCACCATGCTCTACTTTAAGGCTTTTCTGGAGGGTCTGTCGCCCATGCCAGAGAGCGAGCCGGACATGCGTGCAGCGATCGAAACTGAGGCGGACTTGCTGGGATGGCCTGCCTTGCATGCCCAGCTCGAGGCCATCGATCCCATCAGTGCGGCCAATATTCACCCCAATCATTCCAGCCGTATCACGCGTGCTCTAGAAGTGTACCGATTGAGTGGAACCCCTTTGTCGCAGTGGCAGCAGCAAAGCCAAGAGCGCGTCGCTCCAACTCAGCAGTATCGTGTGAGTCAGTTTGCGCTTGCACCGTTTGATCGTGCTGTGCTTCATGACCGTATTCAGCGCCGATTTGAGCTGATGTTAGAGCAGGGCTTTATTGAAGAAGTTAAAGCCTTGCGAGCGCGTGGCGATTTGCACGCCAATTTGCCTGCGATTCGCGCCGTCGGTTATCGCCAAGTGTGGCAGTACTTGGGCGGTGAATTTGACGTGCAAGCGTGTATTGATCGGGGTGTTGCAGCAACTCGACAGCTGGCAAAGCGACAACTCACCTGGTTGCGCAAGTGGCCCAATCTTTTTTGGATTTACACTGATGCACACGGGAACTTGGTTGAGCATTTTGAGTCTGAAGTGACAAGGGGTGCAAAAAAACCATCAGATCTGATCTTGAATTGTCTGCAATCACCCCAATAGAGTAAACTAAGCGACAGGTCCACAACCTCGCAAAGGCGTTCGAACCAAGTCAGAGCTATCTGCGTATGTATTACGAAGTGGTAATTTGACTTGGTTCGGGCAGAGCCTAATATCCCCACGTGGGAACATTATATGACGAGCCGTTTTGGCTCACCAAGGAGAAAAATATGTCAAAAGGGCATACGCTACAAGACCCTTACTTGAACCTGCTAAGAAAAGAGCGCGTTCCAGTATCTATTTATCTGGTTAACGGCATTAAGCTGCAGGGTCAAATCGAATCGTTTGATCAATTCGTTGTATTGCTTAAAAACACTGTGTCGCAAATGGTGTATAAGCATGCAATATCTACCGTTGTTCCTGGTCGCATGGTGCGCATGCCTATGGCGAACCCCGGCGAGGAAGAAGCCGAAGATTAGTCTTGGCTGAGGCGTATGGGAATCCCCCAGGAGTGCTGACAACCAGTGTTCTTTGAGCGTCCAGAGTCGGGCGAGCGCGCTGTGCTCGTCCACTTACACCTAGACAGCGAAGTTAACCGCGAAGACCCAAGGGAATTCGAGGAACTTGTCTTGTCTGCGGGTGGGGATCCGGTTGAATTCGTATTTGGCTCACGAGCTACGCCGCACGCCGGTACCTTCGTGGGTAGCGGTAAGCTAGAAGAAATTCGCCAAATCAAGGAACGCCACGAGGCCGAGATTGTGATGTTCAATCACGCGCTGACCCCGTCTCAGGAACGCAACCTTGAGCGGGTATTGCAGTGTCGTGTGCTGGACCGCACCGGACTTATTTTGGACATTTTTGCGCAGCGCGCACGAACGCACGAAGGCAAGCTTCAGGTTGAGCTCGCGCAGCTACAGCACATGAGTACTCGTCTTGTCCGAGGTTGGACTCACTTAGAGCGTCAAAAAGGCGGCATCGGTCTGCGCGGCCCCGGCGAAACGCAGTTAGAAACGGATCGACGTTTATTGCGTGCCCGCATTAAATCTATTCTGGCGCGACTCGACAAAGTGCAGCGACAGCGTGATCAAGGGCGTCGCTCGCGCAAGCGCGCGGAAATTCCGACGGTGTCTCTGGTGGGTTACACCAACGCTGGCAAAAGCACGCTGTTTAATCACCTCACGAATGCCGATGTGTATGCCGCCGACCAGTTGTTCGCAACGTTAGATCCTACGCTTCGACAGCTTGAGCTCGACGCTATCGGTCAGGTTATTTTGGCCGATACTGTGGGCTTTATTGCGCACTTGCCCCACAAGTTGGTCGATGCCTTTAAGGCAACGCTAGAAGAAACGCTCAACGCGGAACTCTTGTGTATTGTCGTTGACGCGGCGAGTGATCAGCGCGATGACAACTTGCATCAGGTCCTTGATGTGCTGACCGAAATCGGCGCTGATAAAATTCCAAGGCTGTATGTTTACAATAAGTTGGATTTGCTTGAACAAGAGCCTCGAATAGAACGCGATGCAGAAGGTGTGCCAGAGCGGGTTTGGTTGAGCGCGAAAACGGGTGCAGGATTAGATCTTTTACTCGAGGCGGTTGCCGAGCGTCTGGGCGACGATATGCTCAACGCGACGATTTCTCTCAAACCCGAGCAAGGCCGTTTGCGCGCTTCGTTGTATCGAATGAATGCGGTCATGAACGAAGCAACCAATGAACTCGGGTGTTTGCAGCTTGACGTTCGGCTGCCGCGCTCAGATTGGAATCGTTTAATTGCAAAAGAAACGGGATCGGTCGAGCTGATTCAACGCGCGTAAACAGGTTTTTGCGTAAAAGTTTGCTAAACTAACACTGAACTAACTACGGGAGTACGTTATGGCGTGGAACGAGCCGGGCGGCGGTAACAATCGGCCCAATGATCCATGGGGTAGTGGCGGCAATCAGGGGCCACCAGATTTAGACGAAGCGCTGAAAAAAGTCCAAGACAAAATTAACGCCATTTTTGGTGGCGGCTCAGGTGGTCGCTCAGGTGGTCCAAGCAAAGGTGCGTCATCAGCATTTTTTGGTGTCGTCGCTGCTGCTGCTCTTGTCATCTGGGGTGTTATGGGTTTTTACCAGATCGACGAGCAGGAACGTGCGGTCGTGCTGCGCTTTGGTGAGTACCACAGTACCGTGACGCCGGGTTTGCAGTGGAATCCACCGCTCATCGACGAAGTGATAAAGCTCAATGTGACGAAGGTCCGAGCTCAAAGCTTTCGCGAAGTGATGCTGACCAAAGACGAAAACATTGTTGACGTTAACATGTCAGTGCAGTACGTGATTAACAATCCAGAGTACTTCGTGCTGAAGGTGCGCGATCCTGAGGTTTCATTACAGCACGCGACGCAAAGCGCCTTGCGCCACGTGGTGGGCGACAACAAAATGGATTTGGTGTTGACCGAGGGCCGTG
The DNA here is from genome assembly GCF_965659035.1 of Aequoribacter sp. Classification (NCBI taxonomy): domain Bacteria; kingdom Pseudomonadati; phylum Pseudomonadota; class Gammaproteobacteria; order Cellvibrionales; family Halieaceae; genus Aequoribacter; species Aequoribacter sp. The sequence continues at coordinate 9,614 of NZ_CBFHWH010000010.1, forward strand.
CAGCGATTGCGCTCGAGGTGCAGCAGCGTGTACAAAATCTGTTAGATGATTACCAAACCGGTATTCAAGTGTCTAAGGTCACGGTTGACAACGCGCAACCTCCTTCGCAGGTTCAGGCAGCGTTTGACGATGTGATTAAAGCGCGCGAGGATGAAGAGCGGGTTAAGAACGAGGCGCAAGCTTACGCCAACGGTATTATCCCTGAGGCGCGTGGTCAGGCGCAGCGGCAGCTTGAAGAAGCCAATGCATACAAAGAGCAAGTCGTCGCGAATGCAGAAGGTGAAGCTAATCGATTCACAAAGCTATTGGCCGAGTACCGTAAGGCGCCCGAGGTCACGCGCGAGCGTTTGTACTTAGACGCCATCACTTCGGTTTACGGGCAGTCGAGTAAAGTCATGGTCGACGTAGAGGGTGGTAACAATATGATGTATCTACCGCTTGATAAACTGACCGAAAGAACCGGTGCGAGTAGCGCTGTCAATGGCTCTGGATCGGTAGATTCACGCACACTGCGACAAATTACCGACGCAGTGACGGAGCAGCTCCGTCGAGACGCGTCAAGCAGTCGCACGACTAACCGAGGAGGCCGTTAAGATGTCAACGAAATCATTGGTTTGGAGCGTACTTACTGCGCTCGTTTTGATGATACTGAACAACACCCTGTATGTGATTAACGAAACAGAAAAAGGCGTGTTGCTGCGATTTGGTGAAGTGGTTAATCCCGATATTAAACCGGGACTTCACGTCAAATTCCCGTTTGTAAACAACGTGCGTAAATTCGACGGTCGAGTGCTGACCGTTGATGCACAGGCTGAGCGTTTTTTAACGCAAGAGAAAAAGGCCCTGGTCGTTGATTCGTTCGCTAAATTTCGCGTGATTGATACAGCGCGTTTTTATACCGCAACTAACGGCGAAGTGCAGCGCGCGATGGGTCTGCTGGCCCAGCGTATCAACGATGGCCTCAGGAACGAGGTCGGTATTCGTACCATTCAAGAAGTGGTATCAGGTGAACGCGACCAGTTGATGCGCAACATTACACTGGATCTCAACAAAGTGGCCGCAGCGGAGCTTGGCGTCGAAGTTGTGGATGTGCGGGTCAAAAAGATCGACTTGCCACCCGATGTTTCCGACTCTGTGTACCGCCGTATGAATGCCGAGCGTGAAAAAGAAGCCCGTGAGCACCGTTCACAGGGTCAGGAGCTAGCCGAAGGTATTCGCGCGGCAGCGGATCGTGAGGTGACGGTCATACTGTCCGAGGCCTACCGTGATGCAGAAACCATTCGCGGTACCGGAGACGCCGAGGCGACGCGCATTTACGCCGAGGCTTTTGGTAGCGATCAGGAATTTTACTCCTTCACTCGAAGCCTGCGAGCATATCAGGACTCGTTTCAGGGTTCCGGTGATATTTTGCTGCTCAAGCCTGACAGCGACTTCTTCAAATATCTGAAGAATCCAGAGGGGCAGCGGTAGAGCGAGCCTAACGATTACAGGGGCGTAACAGCGCCCCTTTTGTCGGCTGTAAATGGTGGTAACCCGCCCAGAAACTGGTAAACTATACCGGCCGTGGTAAGTGGTGCCCTCACGGGGTTCTCGCTGCCGCGGTTTTTTGTTGTTCACGACGTCCATTTTTAGTTGGGCATGCAAGCAAACTGAGATCGAATCTGAGTGAAGTACTGGCAGTTACCGCAAGCGGTTGAAGAAGTGTTGCCCGAACAGGCCAGCGCCTTAGAGGCACTGCGTCGCGAGCTACTTGATCTTTACAAACACTGGGGCTACGAGCTCGTGTTTCCGCCCTTAATCGAATACAGCGAGTCCTTGCTGACGGGTTTGGGTGCTGATCTCGATTTGTTGACGTTCAAGCTTACCGACCAGCTGACCGGCAGGACTTTGGGTATTCGCGCGGATATTACGCCGCAGGTTGCGCGCATTGATGCGCACTCTTACTTAAAGCGCGGCGTCTCGCGTTTGTGTTATGCGGGCACGACCTTGCATACCCACCCTAAGTCTCTCATGGCATCGCGCTGCCCTGTTCAGGTCGGAGCGGAACTTTACGGCGACAGTAGCGAGCAAGCCGATATCGAAATTATTCGATTGTTGATCGAGACCTTGCGAACGTCGGGCGTGGGTGCCTTGACCTTAGATATTGGTCACGTTGGTGTCTACCAAGCGGTCTTTGCTGCGGCAGACATCGACCAGAACGATACGGATATTTTTGATGCGCTGCAGCGAAAGTCAGCGCCAGATTTAGCGGTCGCCCTGCAGGATAAGCCAGCGCAAACACGAGAATGGCTAACCGCCCTAATGAACATGCACGGTGATATCGACACCCTCGATCGAGCACGACAAACCTTCGGTAGTAGCGTGCCCGCTGTTAGTCAAGCGATTGATCAAATCGAAACGGTCATCGAAGCCTTGTCTGCGGTGGCTCAAGACATTGATTGGTATGTCGATTTGGCGGAATTGCGCGGGTTGAATTATCACACGGGGCTTGTATTTGCTGCGTACGCCAAAGGCGCAGGGCAAGCTCTGGCCAACGGCGGTCGCTACGATTCGGTTGGTCAAATTTATGGGCGCGCGCGCGCCGCCACGGGGTTTGCAGTCGATTTAAAGACGCTTTTAGCTCAAGGTCGTTACACAGCAAATTCACAAGGCGCTATCAGTGTGCCGGCAATTATGGATACAAAACTCGAGTCTCTGATAAACGATTTGCGCGCAAATGGGCAGATTGTTATTCGGGCTTTACTGAATGAGCACGATGAGCGCTGCGATCGCGAAATTGTGTTGATCGATGATGTCTGGACTGTGCGTCCAATAGGTAAAACAAACGTATGAACAAACACGTAGTGGTACTCGGCACTCAATGGGGTGACGAAGGTAAGGGAAAGATTGTAGATCTGTTGACTGATCAAGCTGAGGTCGTAGTGCGATTTCAGGGTGGTCACAATGCTGGCCACACACTGGTCATTAATGGTGAGAAAACCGTACTGCATTTGATTCCATCGGGTATTCTACGTGACCACGTTCAGTGTTTGATCGGAAACGGTGTTGTGTTGGCGCCCGATGCTTTGTTGACTGAAATGCGCAAGTTGGAAGCGACCGGTGTACCAGTGCGAGATCGCTTGAAGCTATCGGCCGCATGCCCTCTGATCTTGCCTTACCACGTGTCGTTGGACAAAGCGCGCGAGTTAAAACGCGGAGACGCCAAAATTGGCACCACAGGACGTGGTATAGGCCCTGCCTACGAGGATAAGGTGGCTCGTCGCGGCCTGCGTTTGGGTGATTTGAATAGCCCCAAGCGCTTTGAAGAGCGTCTGGGTGAGGTGTTGGATTATCACAATTTCGTGTTGACTCAGTATTACCAAGTCGAAGCGGTTGACCCGCAAGCTTGCTTCGATGAAGCCATGGCCATGGGTGAGGAATTGCTTCCCATGACCACAGACGTTACCGCTGCGTTGCAAGCTTATCGTGCAGCCGGCGCTAAAATATTATTCGAGGGTGCACAGGGTTCACTGCTCGATATCGACCACGGTACCTACCCCTTTGTGACTAGCTCGAATACGACGGCCGGTGGCACGGCAACGGGATCCGGTTTTGGTCCTCTCTACTTGGATTATGTGCTTGGAATTACTAAAGCTTACACCACTCGGGTTGGTGGTGGTCCGTTCCCGACGGAGCTGTTCGATGCCACGGGCGCGCGTTTAGCCGAACGCGGCCACGAATTTGGCGCTACAACAGGGCGCCCTCGGCGCTGCGGTTGGTTTGACGCTGTGGCCTTGCGCCAGGCCGTCAATATCAACTCGGTATCGGGTTTGTGCCTAACCAAGCTTGATGTGCTCGATGGTTTAGAAACCATCCGAATTTGTGTCGCTTACGAAGATGCCAATGGTAATGCCATGGCTACGCCCGTGGATGCCGAGGATTACGCAAACGTGGTGCCTGTCTACGAAGAGGTCCCTGGATGGACGGAATCTACCATCGGCGTTAAAACCTTAGAAGAGCTGCCGCCTGCCGCTCGTCATTATATCGAGCGTATCGAGTCTACAGTAGGTGCGCCGATCGACGTGATATCCACCGGTCCAGATCGAGTCGAGACCATCGTATTGCGCCACCCTTTCGCTTAGGTGGACTCGGTGCCAAATAACTTGGCACCTAAAGGCGATATCGGGGGTAAGGGGTAAGGCTTGCAGCTCGTAAGTTGTTCAACTTCTTGCAGTAGTCGTTTGGCTATACCTTGCTGGCGATACAGGCCCCTCACGAAGATATACTCGATTCCACCATCGTTTTGGAAGCGAACAAAGCCCGCCGTTGAATCGAGTGTTTTGTAGGTTATCACGCCTTCAATGCGCGTGACGTCCACAATAAAACTGGGTAACTGATCTGTGTTCTTGGTTGCAAGGGCGGCGTGTGCCATCAGCCAAAGCTCCTGGAGTTTGGTGTGTATACGCCGCCTTGTGGGGGCTGGATTAGCTTTACTTAATACTTTGTGCCCGACCTAAACGCGGATAGAAGGTCGGCAGCACAAATAAGGTAAACAGGGTGCCCACGCACATGCCCGCAGCTATCATCAGTCCCATCGCAAATCGGCTTGCTGCCCCGGCACCGTTGGCGAGTAGGAGAGGCAAGACGCCCAGCACGGTTGCAAAGGTTGTCATCAAGATTGGGCGTAGGCGCATGGTGGCAGCCTCTGCCACCGCTTCGAAGCGATCTTTACCTTCTTGCTCTAAGCGGTTGGCAAAATCCACAATCAGAATACCGTGTTTGGCGATTAAGCCGACCAGTGTGAGCAAGCCGACCTGAGTATAAATATTCAAGGTTTCCCAGCCTAAAGCCAGTGGTAATAGCGCGCCAAATAAGCTTAAAGGGACGCTGACAAGCACGACTAGCGGATCTCTAAAGCTGTTAAATTGCGCCGATAAAACGAGATAAATCAGTATTAAAGAGGCGCCAAACAAGAATAAGAAGCTATTGCCTTCTTGCACGTAACGGCGGGATTCGCCTTCGTAGCCGGCCCGATAGCCTTTTGGTGCGATGTTCTTAAGCTCTTGCTCCAGAAACTCTAGTCCATCGCCGAGCGTGTTGGGGGGCATCATCATGCCTTGAATCGTAATGCTGTTGAGCTGCTGATACTGCGAGCGGACGTTGGGTTGAACGATGGTGCTTACAGAAATCACAGATGAAAGGGGAATCATTTGGCCGGATAGACTGCGCACATAGTACTGCGACAAATTGGAACCGCTCAGGCGAAAATCATCCGCTGCTTGAGGAATGACTCGATAGGTCCGTCCCTCAATCGCAAAACGACTCACCTCGCCATCGCCCAAAAGCGTTTGCAGAGTTTCAGCGATTTCAGGCATTTCGACACCCAAAGCTGCCGCTTGTTCGCGGTCGATGTGGACCTTAAGTTCGGGACGAGAGTGACGTAGCGATTTGTTCACAAAGATAAACTTGCCCGACTCGCGCGCCTTGGCAAGCAATTCTTCAGCGACCTGCTCAAGTTGTGCGTAGTCATCGGTTGATGCCACTACAAAGTTGACCGGCAAGCCAGAGTCTACGCCCGGTAGCGCCGCCCAGGCGAAGGTATAAATTTCTAGGCCCGCTACGGTCGAGTACTTTTGTTGCGCCTCGGCAATGATCTCTGACTGATGTCGTTCTCGTTCATCCCACAATTTAAGCTCTAAGCCGCCAAAAATTTGATCCTGCTGATTCACCTGCCACGCTGTGCGGATTTCGGGAATGGTGCGCCACAAATCAATCATTTGCTGTGTGTACGCGTTGACATAATCGATATTGGCGTAGTCTGGCGGACTTGCGAACACGAAGATACTGGCGTTGTCTTCTTCGGGTGCGAGCTCGCGCTGAGCTAATAAAAAGCTCATGGGTAGGCTTAAAAAAATCACGCCCGCAAATAGCCAGACGGCGCCCCGGTTGGCTAAACAGGCGTCCACGCCGCGACGGTAAATCCGATCTAGGCGGTGGAATTGTGCGTCTACCCAGTCGGCGGCTTTGCCCTGTTCTTTCAGGGGGCGCAAAATTTTAGAGCACATCATCGGGCTGAGCGTTAGGGCAATCAAACCCGAAACCACGACTGCGCCCGCAAGCGTTAAAGCAAATTCACTAAACAGGGTGCCCGTGAGGCCGCCTACAAAAGCAATGGGGGCGTACACCGCGGCCAAGGTTAGGGTCATGGCAACAACGGGGAGGGCCACCTCGCGAGCGCCGATCAAAGCGGCTTCATAGGGCGTTTTTCCCTCTTCGATGTGTCGGTGAATATTCTCGACCACCACAATCGCATCATCCACTACCAATCCAATGGCGATGACCATGGCCAGTAGGGTCAAAAGGTTCACCGAAAAGTCGACGACCCAGAGACCAAAAAGCACGCCTACTAGGCTCAGAGGAATTGCAACCAGAGGGATAATGACCACGCGCCAAGAACCCAAAAACAACAGGATGACGCCAATCACAATGAATGTGGCTTCTATCAGGGTCATGCCCACTTCTTCAATGGCTTTTTCGATATAGATCGAGGCATCAGAGTCAGCATCGGCAACTAAATCGGCAGGCATTTCTGGTGCTAGGTCAGCGAGTTTTTGCTTGACGCGCTGAGCTACAGCGAGCGGATTGGCTCCGGGCGCGCTGGTGATCGACACAAACACTCCGGTGTTCCCTTCGGAGTAAACAGTAATATTGTAGCGCTCGCTACCAAGCTCTACGCGAGCTAGATCTTTTAGGCGGACGCGTTGGTCACCGTTTTGTCGAACAATGATTTCACCAAAAAGCTCAGGGTTTTCGATATCGGTTTCAACATCAACAGCGGTTCGAGTCCAAGCGCTCTCTACACCACCAGGCGCTGCGCGCACGTTATTACGCTGCAAGGCGCGATTTACCTCAGCGGCTGTGATGTTATAGGCCGCGAGTTTCTCGGGTTGCAGCCAAATACGCATGGCAAATACTGTTCCTGACAAGACTTGCGCTTGCCCCACACCCTCGATAGTTGCCAGCTCTGGTTGAATCGCGCGGTGCAGGTAGTCTGTAATTTGTTTGGTATTTAACTGCTCGCTGGTGAAAGCGATGTACATCATTGCGTCATCGCCTTGGCTGGTAGTCACCACTGGGTCTTCGATTTCGCGAGGTAGCTCGTATTTGGCCTCGCTTATTTTCGCGATGACCTCGTTCTGCACCATGGTGGTGTCTTCATTTAAGCGCACGTGCACTTGTATGGTCGACATGCCGGGTGCGCTGCTGGCAGTGAGATAATCTATTCCACGCGCGCCGGCTATCCGCCGCTGCAAAGCGTCTGTGACATAAGCCTGTACCGTATCGGCACTAGCGCCGGGATAAGCGGTCTGTACAATAATGAGCGATTTTTCAACCTCGGGGAACTGGCGTAATTCCAAGCGGTTAAAAGACTGTAGGCCCGCAACCAGCAGTAAGGCGCTAATAACAACGGCTAGTACCGGGCGGCGGATAAATACGTCAGTAAAACTCACAGTGGGCTGTCCTCGCTGACGGTAACGCTAGCACCAGAATACAGTTTGTGTTGTCCGGCTGTGATGACTTGATCGCCTAAGTTGATCCCTGAGCGAATTTCAACCCGCTGCCCTCTGTGCTCACCGGTCGTTACCATGCGCATTGACGCAATAGGCCCTGTGTCGGTTTGCTCGACGACATAGACAGCATCGCCGCGCAACGCATAGGTAACGGCTGTTTCAGGTACCGTAATAGCCTCGCTCTGGTCTTTTAGCAGCACCGCAATACGGACGAACTCACCGGGGAACAAGTCGGTGCTATTCAGTTGTGCTCTGAAGCCTCGGGTGCGATCGATCGGGTCGAGCCTAGGGTCAGCCTCCGAAATTTTCCCCTCTGCTAAAAGCTCTTGGTCTGCTGTCTCAATGCGTACTCTCAAGCCTACTTCGACATCGCGTGCTTGCGTTGCGGGCAAATTAAATTCGGCTTCAAGATTCTGTATGGTGGTGATGGTTACTAGGGACTCACCAGCGTTGACGTAGTCGCCAACATTCACCATGGGGACCCCGACTAAACCTGTAAACGGCGCAAGCAATCGCTTTTGTCGAATACGCGCAAGCGTTTCCTCAACGCGCGCACTCGCTGCCTGGAATTGGGCAGCCCGAGTGTCGAGTTGAGTTTGCGATATCGCTTTCTCTTTTGCCAATTCGCGGTCGCGATTTAATAAAGTCTCCGCAAGAGCCAGCTCCGCTTCATAGCGGCGCAGTTCTGCTTGTTCGATGCCGTCGTCGAGCTGCACTAGGATCTGGTTGTCATCGACGGTTTGGCCGCCTTTGAACAACAACTTAGACACGCGACCTGAGACTTCGGCCTTTAATACGCTTTCTTGTTCCGCGATGATGGTGCCAACCGTTAAGATTTTGCGTTGAATCGTTTCTACTTGGGCAAGCTCAGCGTTGACTGTGACGGGCGCGGGACTGAAGTCCATTTCGGCTAAGGCTGAAAATTTGTTGTAAAGATACGTCCCAACGCTGCCAAAAATAGCGATGAGTAAGCCGGCAGAAAGTAGGTAGGCTCGCACGGAAAAACTCCTAATCAAATCGATGCGCTAAGCGTAACACGCTTGTTATATGAATAGGTTATGATACGTACTTTCGAGTGAGTCGGTTTTGGAGAAATCATGAAAAAGCAGTGGCTGGGTGTCGTTGGAACGAGCTTGTTGGTAAGCGCCTGTGCGAGCGAATCTGGGTTGCAGAAGCCGGTTGCCCAGCCGCAGGTTCCGAGTGTTAGTGCTGTCTCACCTACTGGGTATGAAGCGGGCGCTGCTAAGTTGCAAGCGAACTTGAGACGAGCGATCGTTCAAACCCCGGGTGCCGCAAAAAATGTCATTTTATTCGTGGGCGACGGCATGAGTATTCCGACCGTCACCGCAGCACGAATATACGAAGGGCAGCTGTTGGGCGGTAGCGGCGAGGAGCATAATTTATCGTTCGACCAGTTTCCCTTTGTTGGCCTGTCTCGCACCTATAACACCGACGCCCAAACCCCAGACTCCGCGGGCACCATGACAGCGATGGTCACAGGGATAAAAACCCGTGCGGGTGTCTTGAGCGTGGGTCCTGATGTTATTACGGGTAACTGCGCGTCACAGCAAGGCAATAATCTAAGGTCGATACTCACCTTGGCTGAGCTTGCGGGTAAGCAAACGGGTATTGTGTCGACGGCGCGAATAACCCACGCGACACCGGGTGCGTTGTACGCTAACACCGTGAACCGTGATTGGGAGAATGACGCTGAACTCAGTGACGAGGCAAAAGAGAACGGCTGTGAAGATATCGCTTCCCAGTTGATCAGCTATGCGTCGCGGGCTTCGGCAGAAACGGGCTCTGCGGTCGATGGCCCAGAGTTGGTCTTAGGCGGTGGTGCGGGTAGTTTTTTACCTAAAGATGCACAAGAGTCACCATTTAAAGGTAAGCGTGGGGATGGCCGCAACTTAATCACTGAGTGGCAGGCCTTAAGCCCAACGGCATCGTTTGTAAGCACTAAAGGTGAATTGGCTGAGCTTACTGCGTCGCAATTGCCGGCGTTGGGTTTGTTCAGTGCCTCGCACATGAGCTACGAAGCGGATCGAGTCGCCAAGCAAAACCAAGAACCCAGTCTGGCCGACATGACACGCAAAGCTATCGAGTTGCTGGATAATCAAAACGGCTACTTTTTAATGATAGAGGCGGGCCGAATTGACCATGCCCACCACGCGGGGAGCGCCGCAGGTGCCTTGAGCGATGCGGTGGCGCTTTCTGACGCCGTTGCGGTAGCAAAAGAGCTAACCTCTGACGATGATACATTGATTATTGTGACGGCAGATCACAGCCACACGATGACGATCGCGGGCTACCCCGT
>NZ_CBFHWH010000010.1:19577-51446 GCF_965659035.1 Aequoribacter sp.
GAGGAAGAGGTGGCTTTAGCGACCGATGGCGCGCCTTATACGACCTTAAGCTATGCCAACGGAAGAGGGTATGCCGACTTTGGTGGTGAAACCAACGCCGACGTGCGTTACGCGTCCGAGGTTAAGGCGGGTCGCCACTTGCATGCAGAGGTGGATACGACGTCACCAGGCTATCACCAAGAAGCCTTGGTTCCTTTAAATTCAGAAACACACGGCGGTGACGATGTGGGTATTTTTGCAAGCGGCCCGGGTGCACACCTGTTGAGTGGCAGCCTAGAGCAAAATGTGATTTTCCATGTCATGCGCTATATGGCGGATTTGCCTGAGCCCAAATAATGCTGGCGACTTGGCAGTTGGTTACGGGTATGTCACCAACTGCCAACGAAATGGCCTTTAAAGTACCGCCTCGATAGCTGCGACGAGATCTTTGTCGTCAGGGCGAGTCATGCTGCCCCATTTCTCTAACACTTCACCCTCGGCATTAACCAAGTACTTGTTGAAGTTCCAGCTTGGACTGGACGTTTTCTCGTTCAGATGCTTGAACACGGGGTTAACATCACCGCCACGCACTGGCGTAGGTGCCATCATGGTGAATGTCACCCCATAGTTAACGAAGCACACTTCAGCGGCTTTTTCTTCGCTGTCGTCTTCTTGTTTAAAGCTGTCGGACGCGAAGCCTACGACCTCAAATCCACGGTCTTTATACTGCTTGTACAAAGCTTCTAGCCCTTCGAATTGCCCGGTAAACCCGCAGTGACTGGCTGTGTTTACGATTAACATGGGTTTGCCCGCATGGGTTTCGCACAGGTTCACTGTTTCTTTCGAATGCAATTTGCGTAGGTCGTGGTTCATATAATCTGGGCAACTCGCTAGTGCTGAGCTGCTCAGTCCTAAGATCGTCAAGCTAAGTAACAATTTTTTCACGGAATATCCCTCGATTTTCAGTGTAATACGTAACGTATCGCAGCTTGGTTCACGCTGACAATACTTTGAACGCTTTATTAAGCTCCGTGTCTACTTGAAGTTTGCGCAGCGCTGACTTCTCAAGTTGTCGCACCAGCTCACGGCTTACCTCAAGTTGGTCGGCGAGCTGAGCCAGGGTTCGAGAGGGGCGGCCGTCTAAACCCCAGCGAGCAGTCACGATCATCTGCTCGCGACGATCTAATTGCTTAAGCTGTTGTTCCAGTAAACGCTTCAGGCTGCGTGATTGCGCCTGTTCCAGCGCGGGATTGGCGGCTTCATCCACCAATGCCGATTCAGGCAGTGCGTTGGTGTCTTCGTCGTCGTCACTTTGGATAGACACTGTTAAGTTGGTCAGTTGCGTCAGCTCGCGCACTCGCTCTAGGGTGAATCCGCTGTGTTCTGCTAGCTCGGCTAGCGAAGGTTCCTCGCCTCGTCGGTCCATCCACTCGTTGCGAACCCGATACAGTGCGTTGACCTCTTGTGTGACATGGGTTGGGTAGGTGACCAAACTACCATTGCCCTCACAGACACGCTGTATGTGTTGATTCGTCCAATTGTAGGCGTAGGTAGAAAATCTGAACCCGAGTCGGTAGTCGAACTTCTCGGCTGCGCGTACCAAGCCGATAATGCCTTCTTGTACCAGATCGCGCACAGCGATGCCGCGGTTTTGGTTCTCTCTCGCCAGTTTGTACACCAAGCGAACGTTGTGCATAACCAGCTTGTCTCGCGCAGCTAGGTATCCCTGGACGGGCCCCATGAGTCCTCGTCGCACAGCTTCTTTGCGTTCGAATGACCAGGTCTGCCAGCTTGGGTTCCATATCGCTAAAGCGTCGGCTAGGGTATCTTTGCGGTTGCGGCCGCAGGCGCGCTCGGCCACGATCGCTAAGCCAACCATAAACGTGGCGGGCCATTGGCTGGCTTCAATGCGCTGCAGAACTTCTGTTTCTGGCGCACCGGTTTGCACGGCTTGTATTAAGGCCTGCGTCGGCGTTAACCAAGATTTACTGTTTGCTATCGCCTTCAGATCCCGTTTTAGTGTGAAGTAGTGATTTCGCTGCGCGAACTGTTCGATGTTCGCGGGTTGCTCCAACATCGTGCAACACACCTCGGTTACAAAGTCCTTACCGTCGGGGTCCTTTAATAGTTGCAGCAAGGCCTGATGAGCAAAGTCCCATTTTTGCTGGTCGATCGTCTGCTCCTGCTCTGCGTTTAATAAAGGGAAACGCTCCGCTTCTCCAAAAAAGAAATCGACGTTCTCGTCGATATCACCTGCAAACATCACCATAGGGTTCTCCTACCAGCTATTCCTGTACATTTTACGCAATGCACGGCGCTTGGATTTGCTAAACGACTCAATTTGTATAACTATTAGTGAAACAAAACTGAAACAGGCGAGTAATCTATGGGAGCATTCGAGCTAGAAGCGAGGCCACTGTACGGTATAGGCACGGTCGCACGATTGACGCGCATAAAGCCAGGTACCTTGCGTATATGGGATCGCCGCTACGGTTTAGGCGCGAGCTACAAGTCACAGTCGGGGCGAAGAATGTATACGCAGACCGATCTAGAGCATTTGCAAATTGTCGCCAGCCTCGTTGATCGAGGTTACCGTATTGGCGAAATTGCCAATATGGAACGCAAGACCTTGGCCGCTTTGCTAGACCAAGCGGGCGCGGGTCAGGGTGTAACTACAAAAATTAGGATTAAAACCCTGTGCCTTGGATCCACCTTTTGTGACTGGTTAGACAAGCATCCTAATATGGTGTCAGGCTTAGATGTGCGTTTAATGCGTGAGGAACTTGAGTCTGCTGTCGCGTCGGGTGATCTCGAGGCCCTGCCCGCTCGTATCCTGATTGTGTCGGTGGGTCAACTCAGCCGGACCCAAGTTGATTTGATCGAGCAGGCGCGGCGCCAGATTGGCGCGCCCTTAACGCTGGTGGCTTACGAGTTTGCCAACCCACACTGGATCGAACAGTTGGCAGAGCGCGGTGTTGCGTGCTTAAAAGTCCCCCTAGATCAAGAGCGATTAGGTGTTCACATGGCGGGACTTCGTCAGGCTGTTGAGCTGGAGCAAGGCAATAGCGATGCCGGTGAATTAGCGCTTCTCAAACCGAGACTGTTTGATACTGCAAGGCTCACTGAGCTTAAGCAAATTGACTCTTTACTGCCTTGTGGTTGCACCCACCATTTGGCGGAGTTGATTGAATCGTTGTCCAACTTCGAACGCTATTCTGGCGAATGTGCTGTAGAAGGGTGGTCTGACGCGGCCACGCACGCTTGCGTGCATGCATACATTAACCAAGCGAGATTTTTGGTCGAGCGTGCCTTGGCCTCAGTGTTAGAGGAGAAATCAGATCGTGAGTGAAACCAATCAAGCCGACACTACTGCAACCTTACCCTGCCGAGGCTGTGTCGCCAGCTGCCCTTACAGAGAGCGCTGCCAAGGCACACCTTGGCGCTCGTTACCGGAAGCGAGCTCCAAACAACAGGATCGTGGTCATGACTGAAGTGCTTAAACTCGCGCTGGATGAAATTAACGAAGCGACGGTCATTGATAAAGTGCTGATCCTGTCGTTAATGCCATCGCTGTATACCGCGCGTCTTGAGATCGACGGTCAAACTTTTCTCTTGACGGAAAAAGGCACATCGATTCGTAGGCCCTCGGCTGAAGCGCTAAAACGTGTTTTGTCTCGGGCGCAGGTTGCAGAGTATCGTATGATTCACTCGAGCGCTTACGATGAAATGATTGGTCAGGGCATCAAAGTCGAGAATCAGATGGATGTGCCTGCGTAGTCAGGCACCCAGCTCGATCACGTCTTCGAAAGCGGCTTTCAGGCAGCGTTCAAAACGATCGCTGTCCTCGATCGCGGCCTTGTCTAGCTGTATGCCAATTTGGGCGACATCGTTCTGGGTGTACAGAGCCACCATCGCGGCAACGCCCGGCAGCGGGGCGAACGGGTAAGATCTGACAATCTTACTGCCCGCTAGGTAGGGCGCAAAAGGGTAACCCGGCACATTGCTAGCCTGAATGTCGACTTCTGCCATGCTATCTGCGATCTTGTCGACCACAAACTGTGGTGCGCCTTTGATGGTGGGCGCAACCCAAGACATTAATCCTAAGGCGGGCTCTTGCACCGCCGAACGAACCTTGGCGCCAATATCTGCCGCAATTTCATGAGGGTCTTCTAGATCCATGGGCAGCGCCAGTTTCACCGGCGCAATGTGATTGCCTGCGGTTTGTTCGCTGTCATTGCCGCGTCTGACATTCACCGGTATGGTCAACGGCATGCTTTCTAGGGGGCAATGCAATTCTTCATGGTAACGCTTTAACCCAAGTGTTAGCGCGGTCAGGTAACCATCATTGACCGACCAGCCCAGATTTTTGAGTGCCTGCTTAAAGGGCGGAAAAGGAAAATCCCACGCCAAAAACTTTCGTGACATACCGCGCTCTGCCAACAGTGGTGACCCTGGTGCGCTTTTGGTGCCATAAAGCCGGAGAACTGAATCCACCAAAGCCTTATCTTCGCGCCATTGCCTAACCGGTGACGCGAGGTGAGCCAGCGCAACCTTCGCTGCGCCTGTCGCAAGGCGTTTGGCGTCGGGTAGGCTGTCACGTAAATCTGCTGTGGCCCGCGCTAACCAAGACATGGGTTGCGCCGAGGGCGGGTCTAGAAACTCGCGCGCCGTGCCATCGGCTTGCGTATCAAATAACGATAAAAACAGCTGTACAGCGCCCATGCCGTCGGCAACGGCGTGATGCATGCGCAGCATAAATGCGGATTTACCTTCGGGGTGCTTCACGTTATCGATCAGCATAGCCTCCCACAGGGGACGCTTTAGGTCGCCGGGCCTGTTGATAAAATTACAGGCGAGTTGGAGGAGATCATCAAACGAGCTGCCGCGAGGTAACGCGACGTGTTCAAAGTGTTCTTGTGGGTCGAAGTATTCTACTGCCTGCCAACGAGCGAAACCGACGGGCGTGAGGGCCGGAACCACAACCTGGCGTAACCGAACAAACTCTCTACTGGCACGCTCTAATTGCTCGAGTAAACGCGCTGTGTTGGGTTTTTTATCGAGTATAACGAGAGACAGCACCCAGTTGCGTGTTTTCGGATTGCTCTCGGCGCGCAGCATAATCTCGTCGAGCGCGCTCAGTTTGTCGTCAAATTGAAAGCTCTGGGCCATGCGGTATCCACATATCTAAAAACCTAAGGATATCGAATTCAGCCAGCGGTGTAACGCTATAAGAAGCGCTAATCTGTCACAAAGCGCTCGCTATTCTGTTTCAGTCCAGCCAAAAAATGATCGGGCGCCATCGGCTTTGCAAAATAGTAGCCCTGCATTGCGTCGCAGTTCAGTGCGGCTAAGGCTTCGACCTGCAGCGAGGTCTCGACGCCCTCCGCTACGACTTTGCTGTGCAACGAGTGACTCATGTCGATAATCGCTTTCGCGATGTTATGGCTTTCGGGGTGTTCGGTAATTTGATCCACAAAACGTTTGTCGATTTTAATGTAGTCAATAGGCAGTTGTTGCACGTAGCCCAAGCTTGAGTAGCCCGATCCGAAATCATCAATCGCTATACTGCAACCCAGAGCTTTGATGCGATCTAAGCTGTTTTGCACGCGTGTGAGATCGTCCAGAAAAAGGCTTTCGGTAACCTCGATGGCCAAACGAGACAAATCGACTTCTGTTCCCGCGGCGGCCTCTTGAATAGTGGATGCTAAGTCCTGATGCTGGAATTGTGCCGGTGAGATGTTCATCGACAACCAAAAGTCGGGCTTGATCTGTTGTATGGTACCGAGCTGTTGTATGGCGTTTTTAATGACCCATTCGCCAATGGGCAGGATTAAGCCACAACTTTCAGCCACAGTAATAAAGTCAAGCGTCGAGCAATCACGCGGGCCTTTGGTCCAGCGCAGCAGAGCCTCGGCAGCAAGCCACTGGCCGTCTTTGGTGACAAGAGGTTGCAATGCAAACGAGAATTCATCGTGAATCACCGCTCGGTGCAAGTTTTGTCGTATGTTGCGGTCTCGTTGTCGGCTCACGTCCATGCCGGGGTGATACATCACGCACTTGGGGCTACTGAAACGAGATTGTTTGCTTTGTTGGTTTGCCGTTTGCACCGCTTGCAGCAAATTATCGAAATTTTGCCCGTCATAGGGAAAACAGGCAGCACCCGCACTCAGAGTAATGGCGACGCGTTCGCCATTGTTCAGCTCAAAATGATCGATTGAAGTGACGAGTTGCTCCAAATGATCAAAGGCCTGTGAGGCCTTGACATCGCTGTTGAATAAAATCACGAACTCGTCGGCGGCTAAACGCGCAATCGAACTTTTATCGTCGAAACGATCAGTTAAGAGGTCGGCAAGGGCTTGGAGGGTCCAGTCTGCTGTGCGCTGACCAAAGCTCTCGTTAATTAATCGAAACTCGTTGATATCGACCAGACCCACGGTAAAGCCAGTGCCGAAGTCTTGCGCTTGTTGCTTTGATTTGGCAAACAGTTGCTCGAAGTAGCGGCGGTTGGCTACCTGGGTTAACGAGTCTATGTTGGATAAGGCCCAGGCTTCTTCCTCGCGGTTAACGTGCTCCTGCACGTCGATCAAAGCGCCAAGCAGAATCGGGTCTTGCGCCTCTGGGCGCGACATGACGGCGCTTAAGGCAAACCAACGGTACTCATCATCCTGGTCTTTGAAGCGTAAACGAATATCGATTTTAGATTGCAAGTAGCTCAGTTCCGAAAAGGTTTCACGAAACAGAGCGTGGTCGTCTGGATGTAAAGCCTGTTTCAATGTTTTGAAGTCGACGACTTCGTCTAATGTAAATTGAAGTAGGCTGGTGTCACCGCCGTTCACGCGAAAGGTGTGGTGGGTGATATCGTAGGTCCAGCTGACAGCGCGTGCAGCGGTTAGGATAATTTCCAATCGCTCTACCGCTGAATTCAGTCTGCTCGCGTTGTCTTCTGCACGCTGAGTTTGCGCTTGCAGTGCACTGGTGCGTTGTTGGACTTGCTCGTCGAGCTGTTCGTTACTGCGCTCGAGGATTTGGTTGACTTCAAATAGCTCGCGGCTTTTTGATTCCAGTAACTCCTCTGCTTGGACGCGCGCTGCCTTCTCGCGCTCGAGACGTTTGCGCAAGTAAGACGATTCTGCGGTGTCCGATGCTGCGCTCATTGGTGGGTTATGGTGATATCGGTGTAGAAATTATCGTCAGTGTTGTGATGCTCAAGGGTTACCGATAAGTTTTCATCAAAGTGTTCCGCGGCGCCTAAGATTAGCCCCTCTGCCATGTGCGCAAAGGGTCGACAAGAGCTGTACTTAAGTAATAATTGGTGGTCATTGAGCTTTGTGGCATTGAAATTGGGAAGCTCTGCATCTGGGTACAGCTTTAGAACTTCTGGATGGATGATGTTATCGAGTGAGCTGAATAATTCAAAGCTACCGCCAAATTCAAGCCCCATACCTTTTAGTTGCGCGTGAAGTTTGGGGTAAATGAATCGCCCATAAGTCACCAAAAGTTGTGGTGCCGGTATTTCAGTGATCTTGCTGAGCATGCCGACCAATGCGAGAATTTCGGTGTGGTCGTAGGTGCCTACCGCGGTATACACGCCGCCTGAGGGCAGGTCGCATTCATCAATAATTTTTTCTGCTACTTCAAACCCGAATGCTTGTTCTACCAAGTCAAAAAATTCAGTGAAAATAATGCCTTTCATATTTTACCCATCAGTCATCAGTTAGCGTTTTGCTATGATCTATAGCATATAACGCCTACTTTTTATAAGCAAAATCTTGGTGCTGATGACGTAATTTTTTCTGCGGCCAAATGTATTGATTTAACACGCTTGCTCGACACGATGGGACGGCCGTTTATTGGGCCGCTCAAGCCTAATGCGCTCTACTCGAGCGAAACATGACGACAGTGTGCTCAAAGAGTGCTTATAACAATTCACTCGTAGGACTCGAGTTTTGATACTCAACTTCCACCAGCTCATGATTAACGCCTAAGCCTGAAGGTTCTAAAAACGGCGCATACATTAAAAATTCACGTTAAAAAATGGTCAAATTTAAGCAAATTTGCAACGCAAGTGGGTACACTAGCTTTGGGTGAGGTCAGCCCGCTAATAAGATCTGTGAATCGTGAGGTATCCACATGAAGTCGAATAAGTTAAAAATCTTAAGCATCGCCGTTCCCTTAGCGCTTTCTAGCACTTTCTCCCAAGCGCAGGGGGCACTTGAAGAAATTATTGTCACTGCCTCAAAACGAGCGCAAACGCTGCAAGAAGTGCCGATTGCCGTCACTGTGACGACGTCGGAAACAATAGAGCAAGCTGAAATCCGTGATGTGCTAGATTTGCAGTCGGTGGTGCCTTCGTTGCGCGTATCGCAATTACAAAACTCTAATCAGACCACCTTTATTATTCGCGGTTTTGGTAACGGCGCGAATAACCCGGGCATTGAACCGTCGGTTGCGGTTTTTGTCGATGGTGTCTATCGCTCACGCGCGCAGAGCCAAATCTCTGACTTACCCAAACTCGAGCGCATCGAAGTCTTGCGTGGCCCCCAGAGCACACTGTTTGGTAAAAACGCTTCTGCGGGCGTTGTGAGCGTCGTTACCGCGGCACCGACCTACGACCCCGAAGGCTACATTGAGCTCGGCCTGGGTAACTACAATAACCAGACTGCTAAAGGTTATTACAGCACCGGTTTAAGCGACACAGTAGCCATGAGCGTCAGTGGTTCTGTAAATAAACGCGACGGTTACGCTGATAACTTGACTACGGGTAATGATGTCTCTAATCGCGACCGCTGGGGTGTTCGGGCGGATTTGTTGATCGAGCCTTCTGAAACCAGCCGTATCCGCATCATTGCAGATTACGACGAGCTTGACGAAATCTGCTGTACCGTGGGCAACGTTGTCAACGGCCCAACGGGCGCCGCAGTAGTGGCTTTGGGCGGTGCGCTGGACGCGGAAAACCCCTTTAGCTACAAGGTCTACTACAACAATGACAGTATCAATATTGCAGAAAACGGTGGTGTGACCATTAATGCCGAGTTTGATTTTGGTGGTTTTGATTTGACCTCGATTACCGCTTACCGAGATTCATTTTTGAACCAGCCATTCTCTGATGTGGATTTTGGCGGTGCCGATTTAATCGGCAATCAGCCCACCTCGACCGACATACAAACTTTTACCCAAGAGTTGCGCATTTCGGGTAGCACCGATAAAACCGATTGGGTCGCTGGTATTTTCTATTTTGACGAAGATATCGACTACCGTAACGGTTTAGATTTTGGTTCGGCCTTCTCGGGTTACGTCGATATACTGACTGGCGGCGCTGGCACTGTCTTGGGCTTAGAAGCCGTGCTAGGCTATGCACCCGGTACCTTCCACAATGGCGTGGCAGTGCGCGAATACGCCAAGCAAAGCAACCAAGCAACATCGATTTTCGGTCAGATGGACATAGCGTTGAATGATCGTTTAACCGCGACGGTTGGTTTGAGCTACATCCAAGACGAAAAAGATACGAGCCTTCGCCAAGAAAACTCAGACGCGTTTTCAAAGTTAGATTTGGATGGACTTGATGGTTTTAATGCTTTGGTAGGGTTTACGCTAGCTCAGCAGTTCCCCTTGGTGTTTGGCGGTTTACCCTTCAGCGCCCAGAACATCGGTCTAGTGACGTCAACGCCCGAGGGAGCAGCAGGTTTCTTACAGCTGCAACAAGCTGTCGTAGCAGGCGTGTCTACCTTAGATTTGACCGATCCCGCACAAAACCCACTGTTGGGCTTACAGGCCCTCCAGTTTTTGCCGCAGTTATTAAATTACCCCAACGCCGGCAACAGCGGAACGTCGGATGACTCGAAAGTCACCTACACAGCGCGATTAGCGTATGACTGGACTGAGTCTATTAACGTCTATGCAAGCTTATCAACGGGATACAAGGCCACTTCGTGGAACCTGTCGCGCGACTCACGGCCAACGGCGGCGGAGGTGTCTGCCTTAACTGCTGCGGGCGTGACTCTTCCTGCTAACTTGGTGCTAGGTACGCGTTTGGCTGGGCCTGAAGAGAGTGAGGTGTTTGAACTGGGCTTGAAAGGCGCCTTTGATTGGGGTTTTGTAAATGTGGCGGTGTTTGATCAGACCATTGTGGGCTTTCAGTCGAACACCTTTACCGGTGCGGCATTTACCCTAGCAAATGCGGGTAGTCAGTCGGCACAAGGTCTTGAAATTGACTTAGCCTACAATGCCACTGAATCTCTAACCTTGGCCTTCTCGGGCGTATTCCTCGATCCCAAGTACGACAGCTTTAAAGGGTCTGCTTTGGGCGATATTTCTGGAACCCAACCTGGGGGCATTCACGAGCAAAGTTTATCGTTAGCCGCGACCTATAACTTCCAGTGGTCAGGTTATGAAGGCTATGTTCGGGCCGATTACCAGTACGAGAGCGAAGTGGATATTCAGGATGGCGGCGCATTAAACCCATCATTTGCGCCCTTGAATGCTGTAGGTGCTGCAACGCGTGAGATGAACGTTGTGAATGCATCTGCGGGTATGGATATCGACGGCTGGGAAGTCAGCATTTGGGCTCGCAACTTGTTTAATGACGAGTACCTCATAACCAACTTCCCATCGGTTGCGCAGGCTGGCAGCTTCAACGGCTATCCAAGCGCACCGCGCACTTTCGGTTTGAATGTGCGCAAAAACTTCTAACGCCGTTAGGTGAGAAGTATCGCAAAGGGGGCCTTAGGCCCCCTTTTTTTGGATGGATCTAGCAGGGATTGATCACCCGTTTAAGCGTCTTAACGTGGGCGACGGTCAATGATTTCATCGCCTGAATGTAATCGTCTCGTTGCTGTCGCCAACGATTATATTCAGCCGAACTCGCTTGGCTGAGTAAGTTTTCTAGCTGATTGCTTGCCTGCTGAATGTTGTCGGCTCGGCTCATGATTGGGGCGAGCCATTGCTGTACGCTTCCAGCAAAGTATTTGGCGATCACGGTTTCAAGAATGGTTCTTCGACTCTCCGGAGAGCAGGCATGTTGTTGTGTGTACTCGCCTAGGGTTGTGTTCCAGCGGCTAAAAAACTCGTGACCTGTTTGGGTGGCGCTAAGTATCACGCCGCCATCGCCTGACCGAAGAGTGTTCAAGTGCATTTCGAACATTTGGTTGTCGGCGACATAGTCGCCCCTTAGCCAATTGTCCGCCATGGCTGTTATCGCATCTAAGGCTTGAAGTACCTGGTCGCTGGTGGTGTCGCTTGGGTAGCCTACTGGGATTTTCTGGGGTTTCCAGAATTGATGCCACTCGGGGCCCGCGAGCGTGGCGTTGTGAATTTGTCGTGCTAATTGCTGCTGTTTAAGAATTTGGCTCTGTTCGAGTAGAGACACCAACTCTTGTTGGTCAGCTTTAGACTCCAGGTGCGCAATGCAGGCAGGCGCATGGCGTAAGAATTCTAAATCGAGAAGTAAACGCTGTGAGGGCGGCGCTAATTTACCCAGACTTGAGTTGCGTTTACCAATGGTGATTTGAAGCTCACAGCCCGTTAACGCCAAAAAATCGAGCGTGCCAATGTCGGAGTTCTGCAGCTCAAGTTGCAAGGCCTCTGCTCTTGGCTTGCGGGGTGCTGCAGCGATCGCTATCGACTCGAAGTTAAGGTCTAAAGTGCGACTAAGTCGCGCTTCGTAATCGCTTAGGATAGCCTCGCCGCTATGGTCAGAACACGCACCTAGGCAGATTGTCAGTGCGATCCAAAAACGGCGGCTTAGCCTCATTATTTGGACTCTAGACCTAATCCAGAAGGGCTTTTACGCGATCGCGAAACGCTAAGAGATTGCTCGCGGTCTCTGGAACACGCTCACGTACCCAGCCAGCAAAGTTCATCGCGACATACAAGTCGATATCGGCCAGCGTGACGCTGTTGCCGACTAAGAAATCTTTACCCTCAAGCGCCTCGTTCAGTACTTCCCAGCAGTGTTGAATCCGCACCTGTCCACGCTCAACCAGGGCTGGAATTTGCGCTAAGTTGAGGGAGCCTGGCAGGGCGCGCCCCTCAAACGCTGGGTTGCCGTTACGTAACATATCGGCCACTGCGCTCAACAAGGTGGTAAAAATTTTGTGATCCCATTCCAGTACCTGGGCCTTTTCTAGGGCGGTTGCCCCCATGAGTGGCGTATCGGGGTGCAGTAATTCTAGATATTGGCAAATTGCAATCACTTCGGTGAGTTGCTCGCCCGAATCTATAACCAAGCAGGGAACGGTGCCGCTGGCGTTAATGGCTTGGTATTCGGGTTTAAGTTGCTCGAGTGCACCCAAATCAATTTGGGTGGTGGGCAACTCCAAGCCTTTTAGCTTCATAAAGTACACCAAGCGCTGAGGGTTGGGTGCGGGATCGTAGTTGTACAGATGCATGTTTAGCCCTTTTTATTGATTCTTAACACAGTTTGCCCAAATTAATACGCACTCACAAATGTTCCCGGTTTTTAATCTGGGTGTTTATCGCTATAATGCCGCCACTTTGGAGAAAGGGGTAGGATCATGTTCAAAAAATCTGTGATTGCAATTTTCGCGGTAATGGTCGCGTCGGCTGCTTGGGCTCTGTCTGATAAACAGCGCGCTGATATCGAGGCGCGTATCGCGCCGGCAGGTAAAGTGTGTATGCAGGGCGACACTACCTGCGGTGGTGCCGGCGCACTTGCCAGCTCAGGACCGCGCAGCGGTGAGCAAGTTTACAACACCTATTGCACGGCTTGTCACAGCGTGGGCGTATTAGGTGCACCTAAAACCGGCAGCTCAGACTGGATTGCTCGAATCGACGCCAAAGGCAAAGATACTGTGTATGCCAACGGTGTGAACGGTATTGGCGCGATGCCTGTTAAAGGCACTTGCGGTGACTGTTCTGATGACGAAATCTATGCGGCTATTGATTTCATGCAGCCGCAGGGTTAAGACCCGCTTAATTGCAGAATGGCGCGCCTCGGTGCGCCATTTTTGTTTTAACCCAGTAGATTTCGAAGTCCTGCGAGCGTTTCCGAGCCACGTGCCGCGTTCACTTCAGCCGATTGTTCCTCGTCGTCGTACCGTTCTAGTAAGTCCGTCGGTAACTCATCTAAAAAGCGACTCGGATCGCAGCTCATGTTTTCGCCAAACTGCCGTCGCTTGCGAGCGTAAGAAATGGTTAAGGTCTCGCGCGCACGAGTAATGCCGACATACGCCAAACGCCGCTCCTCTTCGACAGTATCGGCTTCGATGCTGTTGCGGTGTGGCAGGATATTTTCCTCAAAACCTATGAGGTAGACATGCGGAAACTCTAAGCCTTTAGCCGCATGTAGGGTCATTAATTGCACACTGTCGGGTCCGGAGCGCTCTTCTTCTTGTTGCTCCATCAGGTCGCGCAGCATCAGTCTTGCTATTGCTTCCTCTAGTGTTAGATCTTGGTCTTCGATGACTTTGTCCAGGCTGGCGATCAAAAACTCGACGTTGCCCATACGCCTTGCCGCGACGTCATCTGAAGAACTCGTCAGCTGTAAGTGCCCCTCGTAGTTAAGGTCATCGATCATGGCGCGAATGGGTTTGGCGTCGCGCGCCTCAAAGCACTCGCGTTCCCAGTGCGCGAGCCACTCGGCAAACTCGGTCAGCGCATTTTGTGCAGCTGCTGCCAAGTCTTCAATCTGGTTTGCACGACTGGCCGCGTCCTTCAGGCTGATGTGATGCTCGTGCGCAAAGCGACCTACGGCTTCTAGGGTCACCGCTCCGATCTTACGTTTAGGCACATTGCAGATGCGCAAAAACGCGTTGTCATCGTCTGGGTTTACCAGTAAGCGTAAATAACAGAGGATGTCTTTAACTTCGTTACGCGCAAAAAACGAGGTGCCTCCACTTAGCTGGTACGGAATCTGAAAGCGCTGCAGTTCGAGTTCTAACAACCGCGCTTGGTGATTGCCTCGATACAGAATAGCGTACGCGCCGTAGCGCAAGCCGCGGCGCATTTTGTGGTCGATAATTTCAGCAACGACTTGTTCGGCCTCGGCATGCTCGTCGGCCGCTGCTTGAATTCTTACTTTGTCGCCTCGCCCCAGCTCGCTCCATAGCGCTTTGTCATAAATGTGTGGGTTGTTGGCGATGAGCTCGTTGGCACACTGCAAAATTGTCGCCGTTGAGCGATAGTTTTGCTCAAGTTTGATGACTTTTAAGTTGGGAAAGTCCTCGCCTAAAGCAACCAGATTTTCGGGTTTGGCGCCACGCCACGCGTAGATCGACTGGTCGTCATCACCCACGACGGTGAGACCCGAGTTAGTGCCCATTAAATGTCGAATCAGTTCATACTGGCTGCCGTTTGTATCCTGATACTCGTCGACCAACATATAGCGAACGCGGTTTTGCCAGCGATCTTTTACGTCGAGGTGCTCGCGAAATAGGATGTTGGGCAAGAAGATCAAATCGTCAAAGTCCAGACTGTTGTAGGCGCGTAAGGCCCGCTGATATCGCTCGTAGCACGCGCTGTGTAGGATATCTAAATGGGTCTCGGCGGTGCTCTGCGCTTGCTCCGGGGTAATACCATCAGCCTTGTAGGCGCTGATGGCGTTTAGGATCATGGGCGCTTGGTCTGGGTCGGTATTCAGCTCCTGTACGAGTAGCTCTTTCATGATGGTTACAGCATCTTGTTGGTCAAAGATACTAAAGCCAGGGCGAAGGCCCAGCAGATGGTGCTCTTTACGAACAATAGATAACCCCAGCTGATGGAACGTACTGACCCATAAGCCCTTGGCTTTTTCGCAGATGCTATTGACGCGGGTACGCATTTCGCGGGCCGCTTTATTGGTAAAGGTGACCGCCACCACTTTTTTAGGTGGTAGTTCGCATTGCTCTACCAGATACGCAATTTTTTGGGTGATCACACTGGTTTTACCGCTGCCGGCACCAGCGAGTACTAGCAAAGGGCCGTCTAAATAGCGAACAGCGTCACGTTGCGCGGGGTTCAGTGTCGTCACGAATAGGGGTGCCTAAAAAAAGCGCTAGGGTATCAAATTTTAGCGGGCAAAGCTGTTAGAAAGGACCTCTGTTAAAGTTAATTTGTCGGTAGCTGAGCGCTTCTAGCATGTGGTTTTTTTCGATCATCTTTGCATCCGCAAGATCGGCGATGGTGCGAGCCACTCGCAAGGCTCTGTGCACCGAACGCCCCGATAACTGAAATTTATCAGCCGCCAGAGTCAGCGTGTGTTTGGCGGCATCGCTGCAGTGTTCATTTGCTAGGGTGTCGCCTTGGGCTCTGGCGTTAAGTGCGTTTTGGCGTTGCTGTGCGCAGGCCTGCGCTTGAGCGACTCGAGCGGCTACGATTGCCGATGCTTCCCCATGATCACCCTGTTCCAATAGGGTTCTGGCATCTAGGCGTTCGACTCGACAAAACAAATCGATGCGGTCAAGCAGAGGTCCCGATAAACGCGCCTGATAGCGCTCGATCTGATCGTTGCTGCATCGGCAACGGCGCTCTGGATCACCCAAATATCCGCAGGGGCAGGGGTTGGCCGCCGCAATTAACTGAAAGTTAGCGGGGTAAGTGACGCTAGCTTTAGCGCGATTAATGCGCACCGACCCCGATTCTAGGGGTTCACGCAACATATCCAAGGTTGCGCGCGGGAACTCTGCGATTTCATCCAAAAATAATACACCGCGATGGGCCAAGGTGATTTCCCCCGGTTTGGGTTTGGAACCGCCGCCCACCAGAGCGACAGCGCTAGCGCTGTGGTGAGGTGCGCGAAATGGGCGTTCATCACTTGCACTATTACTGGTCATTAAGTCCTGAATAAGCCGTACCTCCAATAAATCAGCTGTGCTCAGCGGCGGCAGTAGACCGGCAAGGCGGCTCGCGAGCAGGGTTTTTCCGGTCCCCGGTGGGCCATATAAGAACACATTATGTCCGCCTGCTGCGGCGATCTCGAGCGCGCGTTTCGCCTCGAGTTGGCCTCTTACCTCACTCAGATCGGGCAGTCTTTTATGTGCAAGTGTTGCCCGGTTACTTTGTATTCGGACAGGTTTGGCGTTGCGCAATTGCGCGCAGACATCGAGCAGAGATTCTGCGCCCATCACGAAACAGTCGGGCACTTGGGCGGCTTGAGGTGCACAGGCCTGGCTAACCATGAGTTTGCAGTCTGAAGTGGCGCACGCGTGGGCGCTGGCCAGCACGCCCGTAACTGGGTGCAATGCACCATCAAGACCCAATTCACCGATAAATTCGTATTGCGATAATTTTTGTGTATTGATTTGGCCTGACGCAGCGAGAACGCCCAGCGCAATGGCTAAATCAAAGCGGCCACCTTCTTTGGGCAAATCGGCTGGCGCAAGATTAACGGTGATTTTGGCATCGGGAAAATCAAAATGGCTGTTAATAATTGCGCTGCGAACGCGATCTTTGCTCTCGCGCACGGTGGTCTCGGGCATACCCACTAAGTTGAAGCCGGGTAAGCCGCTACTCAAGTGGGTTTCTACTCGCACTAAGGGGGCATCGATGCCCACCAAAGCACGGGCTTTTATCACAGATAATTGCATAGCTCTTCCTTGAGCAAATGTTGATGTCGGCGCGCAAACTAGCGCGGAGCTACTGGGTTAACCGTTTTCTTCGAGTAGCTTGATTTGCGCTTCAAGCTCCGCAATGCGTTGTTGTGCGCGCGCTAGCAGCGCGCACTGTGCATCGAATTCCTCGCGCGTTACCACGTCTAATTTTGCCAGCATGGTTTGCATGAGGGCCTTGGAATTCTTATCTAGCTCTTGTTTTAGCCCGCTATCTTCAGCGAGCCCTTTAAATTGGCTAAGTAGATCGCCAATTGGGGGCGGTTTGAGCGCCATGAGCGTGTCTCCTAATGTGTTATGCACAGTGTAGAGCTTTGTGTTTCGAACAAAAAGTGCTGTGTACGTCAAAAGTCATCAATGTGAACCGATTTGGTGCACCACCTTGGTGCTCAGCGCTTTTTTGGGGCGGATGATGCCTCACGGGAATTCATATTTGGCTTTAGATTTCTCGTGAATTTTAGCTTAAACCACTGATGTATATGAAAAAAAATGCTTCTTGGCACGCGGGGTGCAAAAGATATCGTGCAACAGATGCACCAGACCTAGTGTCGCTGGTCGAAGTGCACACATTACATACTCTGAAGGAGACAACACATGTTCAACAAAACAAAACTTTCCGCTTTGGTCGCTGCTTTGGCATTAACGGGTGCCGCACAAGCATCCGCAGAAATTAGTGGCAACGTATCGCTGGTATCCGACTACTCGTTCCGCGGCATTTCGCAGACGGGCGAAAAAGGCGCTATTCAGGGTGGGTTCGACTACGCCGCTGAATCGGGCTTTTACGCAGGCACTTGGATGTCAAACGTTGAGTTTGGCACCGAGTCGAGCACCGAAATGGACCTTTACTTTGGCTATGGCGGTAGCATGGGCGATCTTGGCTACGACGTTAGCTACATTTACTTCGACTACGAAGGTGACGCTGAGTTCGATTATCAAGAATACGCGCTCGCCCTCAGCTACGGCGATTTTAGCTTTGGCGTGAACTACTCGTCGGAATACCTCGGCGATGGTGGCCCTGACTTCGTGTACCCCTACGTTGGCTATTCGATGGCATTAACCGAAGGTTTGTCACTTGATTTGCACTACGGTTACAGCGATATCGACGCCGCGGATTTCTGGGGCCCAGGTGAAGACTCATACTCTGACTACAGTGCCACGCTGGGCTTTAGCGCCGGCGGTGTTGACTTCGGATTAGCGTTTGTGGGCACTGACTTAGACGATGACGTCGTCGCAGGCTCTGATGATCGTTTGATCTTGTCAATCTCAAAAAGTCTGTAATCGCATTTCGAGATCGCAGCCCGCGCAGGGCTGCGTACGCAACAGGAGAGCAATATGAAACTCATAACAGCAATTGTTAAGCCATTTAAGCTTGATGACGTGCGTGAAGCACTGTCTGAGATCGGAGTACAGGGTATTACTGTGACCGAAGTCAAAGGCTTTGGGCGGCAGAAAGGGCACACCGAGTTGTACCGAGGTGCGGAGTACGTGGTCGACTTTTTACCTAAGGTAAAAATTGAGATTGCGGTAGCGGAGGCATTGGCTGATCAGACCATTGAGGCGATCACCAAAGCGGCTAATACCGGCAAAATTGGCGACGGCAAGGTATTCGTTTCATCGCTAGAGCAGGTGATTCGAATTCGAACTGGCGAAACCGGGGAAGAGGCTATCTAGTCATCCTGTAAATTACGAGAGAGCATTGTTATGGAAAACGAAATATTTCAATTACAGTACGCGCTCGATACCTTTTATTTTCTGGTATGCGGCGCCTTAGTCATGTGGATGGCAGCGGGCTTCTCTATGCTCGAGGCGGGCTTAGTACGAGCCAAGAACACCACTGAAATCTTAACCAAAAACGTCGCGTTGTACGCGATTGCCTGCACCATGTACATGATTTGCGGCTACGCCATCATGTACGGCGGCGATATTTTCTTATCGACGATTACTGGTGACGGTGTCACAGGGGCAGAGGAAGCGGCTACTTACGCACCTTCGGCTGACTTCTTCTTTCAGGTTGTCTTCGTAGCCACGGCTATGTCGATTGTATCTGGCGCGGTAGCAGAGCGTATGAAACTCTGGGCGTTTTTGGCCTTTGCCGTTGTTATGACGGGCTTTATCTACCCAATGGAAGGTTCCTGGACTTGGGGTGGCAATTCCGTATTCGGCATGTACAACCTAGGTGACTTAGGATTCGTTGACTTCGCGGGATCAGGCATCGTGCACATGGCGGGTGCAGCTGCGGCTTTAGCTGGTGTGATGTTGGTTGGTGCGCGTAAAGGTAAATACGGCGCGGATGGCTCAATTCACCCAATTCCGGGCGCAAACTTGCCCCTAGCGACGCTCGGTACCTTCATCCTATGGATGGGCTGGTTTGGCTTTAACGGTGGCTCGGTGTTGGCAACGGCTTCTGTCGAAAGTGCTAACGCGGTAGCGGTTGTATTCATGAACACCAACGCTGCGGCAGCAGGTGGCTTAATTGCGGCGTTGATAACAGCGCGCTTCATGTTCGGCAAAGCCGACCTCACCATGGCGTTGAACGGTGCTTTGGCCGGCTTGGTAGCAATCACTGCGGGTCCTGACACTCCGACCGCCTTGCAAGCAACTATCTTTGGTGCGATCGGTGGTGTCTTGGTTGTGTTCTCGATCATCACCCTAGACAAGCTGAAAATCGACGATCCCGTCGGTGCGATCTCAGTCCACGGTGTCGTTGGTTTGTTGGGTCTGCTGTTAGTCCCAGTCACAAACAGCGATGTCAGCTTCATGGGTCAAATCATCGGTGCACTTACCATTTTTGTATGGGTGTTCGTGACCAGCTTCATCGTGTTCTCGATTGTTAAAGCGGTTATCGGTCTGCGTGTCTCTGAAGAAGAAGAGTACGAAGGTGTCGATATCTCAGAATGCGGTATGGAAGCTTACCCAGAGTTCGGTGGATCGAACTAAAGTCTTGCGGGCACACCTATGTGTGCATCTTCGGGGGCCGATGGCCCCCTTTTTTTTGACAAGATTTTATAGGGCCCATGTCTCATTGGTTTGATGAAATTTGTGTTAGGCTATGCCTATCTAAGACCCACAAGGATATACCGCATGAAATTGGTCACCGCGATTATTAAGCCGTTTAAAATGGACGACGTGCGCTTGGCTCTTTCGGAAATCGGCGTTCAGGGAATAACGGTCACGGAGGTCAAAGGCTTTGGCCGTCAGCGAGGGCACACCGAACTGTATCGCGGCGCTGAGTACGTCGTGGACTTTCTGCCCAAGCTGAAACTCGAAATTGCCGTTGCCGAATCGCAAGTTGATGCAACCATCGATGCAATCCTTAAATCTGCCAGTACTGGCAAAATTGGCGATGGCAAAATCTTTGTTTCACCGCTTGAGCAAGTGATCCGTATCCGCACCGGCGAAACTGGCGAAGAAGCGGTTTAAGTATTTGTTTCAGGGTGGGTTAACGATCCGCCTTCACGTCTCAGCCAATTTCTTGCGGATCGCTTCAAGGCCATCCGTGGCACGCGGCGCACGCGACGTCCTGTCGCGTGATGTTCCGCGCGAAACAGGCAGCAGCCGCTCAGCTCGATCATGCGTCCTTCAAAAATTTGGTGGCGCGCACTATCGCGGGCGTCGTTCAAAATTCCCCGAGCGAAGCGACTAAGTTGGGTAATTCATCCAGCGACTGAATGGTCAAAGGCGGCTGGGAATCGTGTGGCCAGCCGACATTGCTCGCGTTGAGCCATATCGCATGAAAACCTGCATTGCGAGCACCGAGTACGTCATGCTCCCAATGGTCGCCGATATGGGCTGCTTGATGAGCGCGGAAGCCCGAGCGTTTTAGCGCCTCTTCAAACGCAATGGGTGCCGGTTTAGAGGCTCCGACTTCTTCGGCCAGAATGGCAAAATCAAAGTATTCTGCAGCGTCGGTTTTGTAAACGTCAGCATTGCCGTTGGTTATGGCGCCCAAAGTATAGTGCGGATGCAGCAACTCGAGGACTCGCAGGGCGTTTTCGTAGAGCTCGACCTTGTGTCGAAAATGCAAAAACACCTCGAACGCCTCTTTTGCGCCTATTCGCGCGTCTTCGGGCGTGTAGCCTGCGGCAATTTGAAGTTCATACAGGCTTTGTTCCCGCATTTTACTGATGTGATGCGCAAGTTCTGGGTGACGCTTCCAGACCGATTTTTTAAATTCGAATAGGCTCTCATGCGTGTGGTGTTCGACGGTGCCCGGACGATGTTGTTTGAGCCAATCGTTCTGCTCTTGTTCGGCGCGAATAAGGGCCGGTTTCACTGCCCACAAGGTGTCGTCAAGATCGAAGGTAATTAACTGAATTTGGCTCATGCTTTCCCTTTTTGGCGTTTGGCCCGGGGGTGGGCGGCGTCATAGGTTTTGGCCAGATGCTGAAAATCTAAGTGCGTATAAATTTGCGTGGTACTGATATTGCTATGGCCCAATAGTTCTTGCACTGCGCGCAAGTCGCCACTGGATTCGAGTAGGTGGCTTGCAAAAGAGTGGCGCATCATGTGTGGGTGCACGTGCACCGGAATACCATTGTGCTTGGCCAATCGGTCTAGGCGTGTCTGAATCGATCGAGTCGATAGCGCCTTACCTTGGCGGGTTGTGAATACGGGCGTGCTGGCCTGCAAGTCGCCCGCTAACGGGTGTTGTCGCATCCACTTTTTCAGAGCATCTAAAGCGACGCCGCCAATGGGTATTTGGCGGGTTTTGTTGCCTTTACCGGTGACCGTCACGAGGCGCTGTTGAATATCGATTTGTGCAAGCGTTAGTGATTGCAGTTCCGATAATCGCAAACCACAGGAGTACAAAAGCTCTGCCATGGCAAGATCGCGAGTATCAAGATCAGATTCTGAGGGTGCAACGAGGCACTGATTAATTTGGTCTGCATCCATGGCCTTGGGGAGTTTGCGGGCTTGCTTGGGTGCCCTGACGCCTGCGGCTGGATTGTGACTTAAACCAAAGCGTTTGGCGCAAAATTGGAACCACGAACGAACCGACGATAAATGTCGAGCGATACTGGCGGGCGCTAAGCCCTTGCGTCTTAGGCTGTTTGCCCAAGATCGTACGTGGTATTCCTTAAGCGAATGAATGTTGTCTGCGTCGCTCGGCTCGAGTTGAGCAACAAAGCTGTCGATATCACGTTGGTAGTGTTTTAAGGTGTGCGCAGAGAGTTGCTTGACATCGCGCGCGTAGGTAATGAATTGCGCTGCAGCTTCGGAGGTCTTGAGCGCTGCATACATGATGCGCTTAGCCGCTTAATCGAGTGGCTAAGCTATTGATAACGCTCGCTACGTGTTCAATAAACAACGTACCCGTGTCGGAGCCGAAATCGTTAGCACTTTTGCTGCCAAGGGCAACCAAGCCTTCCGGAGTTTTGTCACCCAGTGTCACAATACAAGCCGAACCCGCGATGGCAGCTGGGCCAAACAAAAAGCGCATCTCTGCTTCACGCAGCGCGCCAGCGAAGGGTTTGCCAATATTGATCAGACTGCCAAGCGTGGCTTTGGCGGCATCGAGTGCATCACTTGAATCAAACCACCTGAGTCCCGCATAGGCATTGCCGAAACCGTCTTTGATGTGGCGTTCAAAGCTTTGCTTTATGGCATCTTTGGAGTCGGCTTTGATCAAATCCTGCACCAGTGCGCTGGTTAAATGGAAGCGTTTATCGTTGTCCTCTGCAATGCGTGTGAGATCGCTCAATTGATGGCGAAGCTCTACATTGCGGTCACGCAGGGCTGCTTGTTGGCGTTCAACTAGCGACACGGCGCCATGCCCGCCGTGAGGCAAGCTTAGCTGGGTTAATAATTCCGCTTTGTCTTTAAAAAACTCGGGGTGTTCTAATAAGTAGGCTTCAATAGCACTGTCGTTCAGTGTGCTTGGATCTTTGCTTTCGTTCACAACATCGTCCGTTTATTCTGATAGTTCGCCATCGTATACAAAGGTGGCTGGCCCCGTCATTATGACCTGCTCGCCCATGCCCTGCCAATCTATTTGCAAAGTGCCGCCGGGTAGGTGCACAGATACGGGACTGACAAGACCTTGCGTTAACATGCCGTGAATGGCTGCGGCGCAAGCGCCAGTGCCACAGGCTTCGGTTTCGCCGACACCACGCTCAAACACCCTGAGGTTTATTTCATGTTCGTCGACCCGTTCGGCAAAGCCAACGTTCACGCGGTTTGGAAATCTAGGGTGGGACTCGAGTATGGGGCCTAACTCCTCAACCGGGGCGGCCGCTGTTGAGCTCACCCAAACGACTGCATGGGGGTTGCCGATCGCTAAAGCGCCCACTTTAATTTGCGATGCTTGGTCGGGGTATAAAGGTAGGTTGTAGTTGAGCGCTGCATCGTCGGCGACGAAGGGAATTTCGCTGGGCTTAAATGTTGGAATACCCATGGCGACCTTGACCTGCTGATCATCCAGTACGCTGAGGGTCAGTAAACCTCTAGCCGTTTCGCAAACAAAGTCAGATTGGCCGCTGCTGCGCTGAGCGAAGCGTGCCACGCACCGAGCCCCATTGCCGCAATGTTCGACTTCGGAGCCATCGGCGTTAAATATACGGTATTTAAAATCTACGCCTGTTTGTGTGGCGGGTTCTAAGACAAGTAGCTGATCAAAACCGACGCCGCGATGGCGATCGCTCCACGCTAAAATGCGTTCTGATGTTAGCTCCACATCTTGAGCGCGCAGGTCTAAGACGAAAAAGTCATTACCCAGGCCGTGCATTTTGGTGAAGCGAATGGTCATGGCAGCTCCTACAGTAGGTGCTCGTGTTTAAACAAGTCTGCAACGGTCTCGCGTTCGCGCACAAGGTGCATTTGGTCGCCATCGATCATGATTTCGGCGGCGCGAGGGCGTGTGTTGTAGTTCGACGCCATGACGAAGCCATACGCGCCGGCACCGAGTACCGCTAGTCGGTCGCCAGCGGATAACGCCAGTCGCCGGTCCTTGCCTAAAAAGTCGCCGGTTTCGCACACAGGGCCCACAATGTTCCACGCTTTTTCAGTCACGTCCGAGTTGACTTCAAGGGGCTTGATGTCCATCCACGCCTGATACAGTGCTGGGCGAAGCAGGTCATTCATGGCCGCATCAACCAGGGCAAAATTGTGTTTTTCGGTCGTCTTTAAGAAATCCACTTGCGTGATTAAGGTCCCGGCGTTAGCCACGATCGAACGACCCGGTTCGAGCATTAAGCCCAGACCGCGCGCCGCCAGTGGGCCTTTTAGGGCACGCACGTAGTCGGTAATATCAGGTGGCGTTTCGTCTTTATAGCGCACGCCTAAACCACCGCCGGCGTCGACGTGCTCTAGCACGATGCCGGCTTCGCGAAGGCGATCAACCAAATCTAATACGCGATCAAGCGCGTCTTTAAAGGGCGCAAGTTCGGTCAGCTGCGAGCCTATGTGGCAGTCGATGCCAATGACGCGTAAGCCCTCGGTGGCATGAGCAAAGGCATAGGCTTGGTACGCGTGCTCCATGCTTATGCCGAATTTATTCTCTGCAAGGCCCGTTGAGATGTAAGGGTGTGTTTTCGCGTCGACGTCGGGGTTGACCCGCAATGATACTGGCGCCTCTTTGCCAAGTTCCTGCGCCACTTCAGCCAACAGCTCGAGTTCAGCTACCGATTCGACGTTAAAGCAGTGAATACCCGCTTCTAGGGCCGCGACCATTTCTTCGCGTTTTTTTGCTACACCGGAAAACACGACTTTGTCAGCGCGTCCGCCGGCAGCTAAAACGCGCGCGAGCTCGCCGGCGCTTACAATATCAAAGCCCGCGCCAAGCTCTGCCAGCAATTGCAGCACGGCTAAGTTGCTGTTGGCTTTAACCGCGTAGCAAATCATGCCGGGGTGATCGCCCAGGGCATTTAAATAGGCGCTCATCGCTTCGGTAATGGCCGCCTTACTGTACACATAGCTCGGAGTCCCGAACTGATCGGCAACTTGGCTAAGCGCCACACTCTCGCAGTTCAGCGATGAGCTTGCATACGAAAAAAATGGAGGAAGTGTCACTGCGATTCCTTAGTCGTCTGTTCGCTGTTGTCAGCCGGTACGAGGGGCCCCATTTGGCCGCAGCCGTTTAGCAAGCCCGCGCAGGCAATGATTAGCAGGAGCTTTTTCATAGCGCACGCTCCGCTACTTTCGCCAAAGCGCGCTGGCACGCAGCGGTGACTTGGTTGGGTGCTGTGCCGCCAATGTGATCGCGTGCTTTCAATGAGCCTTCCAGTGTCAGCGCATCGAAAACATCAGCTTCAATAAGGCTATGAAAACCTTGCAGCTCTTCTAGGCTTAAATCACTTAAATCAATTTTACGCTCGACGCACAGACCCACGGCAGAGCCCACAACTTCGTGTGCGTCTCTAAACGGTAAGCCCTTGCGTACGAGGTAATCGGCCAAGTCGGTCGCTGTAGCAAAACCTTTCAGAGTTGCGGCACGCATGGCTTCGGCGTTGGGTTGAATATTGGGTACCATATCGGCAAACGCACGCAAGGAGTCACGAACCGTGTCAATGGCGTCAAACAGTGGTTCTTTGTCTTCTTGGTTATCTTTGTTATAGGCCAGAGGCTGACTTTTCATGAGCGTCAGCATAGACATTAAATGGCCATTCGTGCGGCCAGTTTTACCGCGCACCAGCTCGGGCACGTCGGGGTTTTTCTTTTGCGGCATGATCGATGAGCCTGTGCAAAAACGATCGGGTAAGCGCACAAAATCAAACTGTGCCGAGGTCCAAAGCACCAGCTCTTCGGACATGCGCGATAGGTGCGTCATGGTCAGTGCCGCAAAAGCACAAAACTCTACCGCGAAGTCACGGTCAGAGACCGAATCCAATGAGTTTTCGGTAGGAGCACGAAATCCCAATGCACTGGCCGTTTGGTGGCGATCGATCGGATAGCTCGTTCCCGCAAGCGCAGCGGCGCCTAGAGGGCACATGTTCATGCGTTCGCGACAGTCGATTAAGCGCGAGTAGTCACGCTCGAGCATTTCGTTCCAGGCCAATAAGTGGTGACCAAACGATACCGGTTGCGCGGTTTGCAGGTGCGTAAAGCCGGGCATAATGGTCAGTGTGTGTTGCGCGGCTAGGCCGATAATGCCATTTTGTAGCCGCGTAATTTCGGCGGCAATCACATCAATACTTTTGCGCAAGTGCAATCGGATATCGGTCGCGACCTGATCGTTGCGTGAGCGCCCGGTATGGAGTTTTTTGCCCGCCATGCCGATCAATTGCGTTAAACGACTTTCGATGTTCATGTGTACATCTTCAAGCTCAATTGACCAGGGGAATTCACCCGCGGCAATCTCACCTTTAATTTGCGCTAGACCCGTTTGAATTTGGCCCAGTTCGTCGTCAGTCAACACCCCCACGGCATTTAGCATGGCGGCGTGTGCAAGTGAGCCCTCGATGTCCTCCTCAGCCATGCGCTGGTCGAAGGTCACGGAGGCGGTAAAGCGCTGCACGAAGGCGTCGGTTCCCTCGCTGAAACGACCGCCCCATAAAGTACTGGTATTTTTGGTTTCCGCCATGTTGATCTCCGGCGTTATCGGCATAAATAAAGGCGCGCAGTATACCAGTTTATTGGCCCTGCGCGTTATCGCGTTGGCTAACAATGGTTAAACGATCCGCCTTCACGTCTCAGCCAATTTCTTGCGGATCGCTTCAAGGCCATCCGTGGCACGCTACGCACGCGACGTCCTGTCGCGTGACGTTCCGCGCGAAACAGGCTGCAGCCGCTCGGCTCAGTATCGTATCCTTCCTAACATGTGTGGCTTCGGATCCTTAAGCCTAGAGTTGTAAAATCTTGAGATGGAGCCAGCGCACGGACTCGTGATTTGTTTTGCGAACACTCAGTGCGCTGCTTTGACCGAGCGCGGTTGGCGAGGTTGTCGGCGAAAATGTTTGAGCACGAGGCGATAGGCGAGTGCGCGAGCAGAATAAATGACGAGGCAGGCGCGGATTTATATTTTTCTTCAGGCCAGCGTTTAACGATCCGCCTTCACGTTTCCACCAACAATGTTTTGGCATGGCGGGCTAACTGGTATCATGCGTTTTTACCAAAGAGGTTCCCATGGCAAAAATTGTGATCGCAACTCGAGAATCGCCCCTAGCCCTGTGGCAGGCGCATTACGTAAAAGATGCTCTAGAGATGGCGCATCCTGGGCTTGCGGTTGAGCTGTTGGGTATGACTTCGCGCGGGGATCAGCTGCTGGATTCGCCGCTCGCAAAAATTGGCGGCAAGGGCTTGTTTGTCAAAGAGCTTGAAACAGCACTGCTAGAGGGTCGTGCCGATATCGCTGTGCACTCTATGAAAGACGTGCCCATGAGCTTTCCTGAGGGGCTGTGTTTAGGACCAATTTGCGAGCGCGAAGCGCCAAATGATGCCTTTGTGAGCAATACTTACGAGTCGATTGATGCCTTGCCCCAAGGTGCCATTGTGGGCACCTCGAGCCTGCGACGCGAATGTCAGCTGAGGTCGTATCGACCTGATCTTGTGGTGAACTTTTTACGTGGCAATGTGAATACGCGTCTGGCGAAGTTAGACAATGGCCAGTACGACGCGATTATTTTAGCGGCAGCGGGTCTGATTCGATTGGGATTTGAAGATCGAATTCGTTCCCGATTAACGCCCGAGCAATCTTTGCCGGCCGGAGGTCAGGGTGCGGTTGGTATCGAGTTGCGCAGTGATGACGAACTGACGCGTGACTTGATTCAGGTATTGCACCACCCCAAAACGGCAGCTGAGGTCACCGCTGAGCGCGCCTTAAATCAAACTCTGAACGGCGGGTGTCAAGTGCCTATTGCGGCTTTTTGTGTGACCGAGGGCGATACCCTGTGGTTGCGGGGTTTGGTGGGCGCTGTTGATGGTTCATCGATTTTGCGGGCCGAGGCTCGTGGCAAGGTTGAAGACGCCGAAGTCTTAGGACAACAGGTGGCGAATGAGCTGTTAAGCCAGGGTGCCGAGGCAATATTGGCCGAGGTATATGGCGCCTAAGCCGACAGTCATTGTTACCCGGCCCGCCGCCCAGGCGAGGCACTTGCTGGAACTGCTGGCGGCAGAGGGCTTTGCCGGCGTCTCGGTGCCCATGCTGCGCATTGAATTCTTAGAAAGTATCGCTCCGCCTGATTTCAGTGAGTTAGATACCTTAATTTTTATTAGCACGAATGCGGTGGCCGCGTTTGCCCAATGTGTGAAAGCCCAAGCGGTGCCAAAGGGTGTCAAGATTTTTGGTATTGGGCAGCAGACCGTCAGTGCACTTAACGATATCGGCTTGTTGGCGGAGGGTGCCAATGCCTTGACTACCGAGGGTTTACTGCAACACGCTTGGTTTTCGGCGCCTCGGTCGGTGCTGATTGTCAAAGGCGAGGGGGGTCGGCAGACACTCAGGGATACTCTAGTGCAGCGTGGCAGTCGCGTGAGATTGTGGGAAGGGTACCGTCGATTAGGTCCAGAGGCTTGCCATAAAGCCCAGATGTGTGATCTGCTTGCAGACAGTCCGATTGCAGTACTAACGCAAAGCGGCGAGACCTTAGCGAACGTGTTGGATACAGTAAATGGGAATAGTGCCCTGTTACAAGGCGTGCCTGTTATCGTGCCCTCGCAGCGAGTGGCCGATACCTACAGCACGGCCGGTTTACGTTTGGTCGTGGCCCGCAGTGCCCTAGATAAGGATATGGTGGCAGCGCTTACGCTTGCCGCGAAAGGAGCTCGACGTGAGTGATCCCGATAAGCCCAAAGACGAAAGTGCCCCGGTTATTGCCGTCAGCGCCGATGGCAAGGCGAGTTTGCCTGAAGTCTCGGTGAGTGATGACCTCGAGCACAATGGCAGTGACACAGACGCCGCCGTAAACCCTGCTGAGTCGGCGTCCGGTGATGAGGCAGGCCAGCCTAACAATTTGCAACCTGCTGATGTAACACCAGAGGCAACTCAGGCGTCGAGCGAATCAGACCCATCAGCCGAAGGTGGTCGCATAGCGGGGGCATCCAAAGCAACCGCAAAACCTAAAGCAAAAGCCTCTTGGTCGGGGCGTTTGGCCCTGCTGTTGGTGATTATCTTGTGCGCTGGCTTAGGTTTTGGTTTTTGGCGCTATGCACCGATAATCATGGAGCGCGAAGCGAGCCTGCAGAATCAGGTAAACGCATTGCAAGACCAGTTTAGTCGCTTGCCCGATCCCGCGGCAGAGCGGGATCTTTGGCAAAACGCCTTTGCGCGAACCGAGCAAAAGGTCAATCAAACTCAGAGTTTAGTCGAACAGCAACGTAAGGCGTTGGCGCAAGAGGTCGAGGCAATGCGCGAGGCATACACTGCCCAACGCGAGGTACTGCGTCAGTTCGATGCTGCCGATCAGCGCATTTGGCGTTTGGCAGAGGCGCGTTATTTGCTGCGTTTGGCGAATCAGCGATTGACCTTAGGTGGCGATATCACTGTGGCGCTGGGTTTGCTCAATGCCGTCGACGACAGTTTAAAAGCCTTAGATGATCCAAGACTTGGCTTAGTGCGCATGGCCTTGGCTCAGGATCGCGAGGCACTGATGTTGGTCGCACCGGTAGACATCGAGGGCGTATATTTTCAGATTGCGGCTATTTCCGAACGTTTAGCCGAGGCGGTCTTGATGCCGACAATCGGCCGCCAAGGTGCCCAAACCTCCGGTCCTGAGGCGTCTAACGACTCTGCACTCGGGGCGTGGCAATCCTTTAGAGCTAAGTTAGATGCTTATTTCAGCGTACAGAGGGTGGAGCAAGACCAGACTTGGATGAGTCCTGCGCAGTCAGCTATGGTGCGTCAGAGCATTCGTTTATTGCTGGCGCAGGCGCAAGTCGCTTTGTTGGCAAGAGATCAGGCTTTATATTTAGGTGCCCTAAAGCAAGTTGAGCAATGGCTTCTGGATTACAGTATCACTGATGCAGCGAGCATGGCATATTTTCAGCAGCGTACAGCTGAGTTACAAACGGTGCGTTTGGTTGCGGATTTGCCAACGCTCGACCACTCGCTGGAAGCCTTAGCGCGTTATATGGGCCTGCCCGCCGACGCAGTGCAAGCTGACAAGGGGGCGCAATGAGTCGCCCACTGCAATACCTCTTTATCGGTTTGCTGCTGGGTTTAGCTCTGGTACTTGTTGTTCGCAGTGACCCCGGGTACGTGTTACTGACTTTTCAAGGATGGCGTATCGAGAGCACCGTCTGGGTATTTGCCTGTGTGCTCGCCGGCGGTATTTTCGCCAGTATTGTGGCCTTGCGGTTACTTCGTTCTATTGTAAGTGCCCCAGGGTCTATTGGTCGCTGGCATTTGGGGCGCAAACAGCGTCGCACCCAGGAGTCGCTCGAACAGGCATTAGAAAAAGCGGTGCTGGGCGATACCAAGGCGGTTACCGACGCGCTTCGTTCGGCCAGTAAGCGTCGACAAGATGAGTGGCTCAAGCTGGCCGCCATTCAGGCTGATATTGACCACGGTGATTTAAAGCGCGCCGGGGCTCAGCTCGATGCGTTGACTCTTTCTGATTCGGATCTGCAAAGCGCTAGCGTATGGCTGCGCGCTCAGCTGAGCTACTTGCAAGGCGAGTACACGGCTGCCAATGATTACTTGGCTAAGTTGCCCGAAGCTCAAAAGACCACGGTTGCTGTGCAACGCGTTAAACTCGCGGTAAAAACCTTACTCGCCGATCACCGTTCAGTGATGAGCGTGCTAGTGGCCTTGCCTGCGGGTGTTATGCCCAACAAAGAGCGTTTGGCACGTTTGACCATTGCGCTAAAACATCGATTGGCTGAGTGCAGAGCTGCACAAGATATGTTGGCCGCCTACCAGTTATTGGCCAAGTCAGATCAAAGCCATGATGACATTTTTTTGGTAGTCTTTACTGCCTTGTTGCGTGAGGGGCATGGGCAGCAAGCTCTTGAACTTGCGAGCGCACATTACAAAAAAGCGTGGCCAAAAACGGTGCTTGCGGAATTTGCACATGCACCCTCGGCGGCACTACCTTCAAGTCCTTCTAAAAAGCTTGCCGTGTGGCTTGGCGATGAAGCGAATTCCGCTGTTGGCTTGTTGCTGCAAGGACGATTGGCCGCCAAGCAAGCGATTTGGGGTTCGGCGAAAACGCACCTCGAAAAAAGCTATCAGGCGCAGCAATCCGCGTTTACCGCGCAGTGTTTAGCCAAGGTGTGTTTGACGATGGGCGATCGCGAGGCATCAATGTTGTGGTTTGAGCGCGCTGCGCCGCAAAGCTAGTCCGCTTGAGCGGCGTCCGTGACCACCGCCTTATTTGTCGATGCCCAGTTCGCTCCAAATTTCGTCGATTCTATTCTTTACTTCGTCCGACATTGTGATGGTCGTGCCCCATTCGCGATCGGTTTCTCCCGGCCATTTGTTGGTGGCATCAAAACCGACCTTCGATCCAAGCCCCGCCACCGGTGACGCAAAATCGAGGTAGTCGATGGGGGTGTTCTCGATAAACACGCTGTCGCGCTTGGGGTCCATTCGGGTCGTCATTGCCCAGATAATGTCTTCCCAGTTGCGCGCGTTCACGTCTTCGTCGGTTACGATAATAAATTTGGTGTACATAAACTGCCGTAAAAACGACCAAATGCCCAGCATCACGCGTTTGGCGTGTCCGGGATATTCTTTGCGCATGGTCACCACGGCCAAGCGATAGCTGCAGCCCTCGGGTGGCAAATAAAAGTCTACGATCTCGGGGAACTGTTTTTTCAAAATCGGCACAAACACTTCGTTTAAGGCGACGCCCAAAATGGCGGGCTCATCGGGTGGGCGGCCGGTGTAGGTGCTATGGTAGATCGGGTCTTCGCGGTAGGTCATGGTCTCTACCGTAAAGACGGGGAAGCGTTCGACCTCGTTGTAGTAGCCCGTGTGGTCGCCAAAGGGGCCTTCGTCCGCCTCTTCGCCGGGCGTTAAGTAACCTTCTAAAATAATCTCGGCCGAGGCGGGCACCTGCAAGCCGTGCTCTCTACAGATGGGTGACAAGCATTCGACCACCTCGGTTTTGCTGCCACGCAATAAACCCGCGAACGCGTATTCTGAGAGTGTGTCGGGTACCGGCGTGACCGCGCCAAGAGTGGTGGCCGGATCTGCACCTAAAGCCAGTGCGACGGGGTAGGGTTTGCCGGGGTATTTTTGTTGCCAATCGCGGTAATCGAGCGCGCCGCCGCGGTGGCTTAACCAGCGCAGAATAAGTTTATTTCGGCCAATCTTTTGCATTCTATAAATGCCTAAGTTTTGGCGTTCTTTGTTGGGGCCTCGCGTAATCACTAAGGGCCACGTCACCAGCGGACCCACATCTCCGGGCCAGCAGGTTTGAATAGGTAGGTCGTCTAAATTCACCTCGTCACCGTGTTTGGCGTGACGCTGACA
>NZ_CBFHWH010000011.1:0-6606 GCF_965659035.1 Aequoribacter sp.
CCAATGCCCGAGGAGCATCGCGGTATTGGAGTGTGGTTGTTTGCGCAGCAATGTGAGTAGCTCGCTCAGCAGCGACTCGCCAGAATCATTAAGTATGGCAATGTCTTCGTTTTCGACTTGCGTAGCGACGTCGGGTCGCTGTAACAGTAAACCGATGCAGGTAAGCGCCAATTTACTGGGTCCGATATTTTTTTCATGGCGTTGAATTGGTTTGGGCGCTAGGGAATTAGGGCTATTTGGCTCGAGATCTTGCGCGAGAATGGGCTTCGGCTTTGGTGTTTGAATCTGGGCAAGCTCTGTTAGAGACGCTAAATCTACGCCAGTCCGATCGGCCAGTGCCTGCCACATCAATTGTTTAAACACGCCGCTTGGCAGTTGTTGTACCAGTGGCACAGCACGCTTTGAAAATGAGGCTTTACCCTCGAGCGATTCTTGATTTAATCCCTCTGCGGCCATATCGAATAAAAACTGTTCGACCGGTCGAGCATCTTTGATTAATGATTCAAACGCTTGGGTGCCGAGTTTTCGGACCAGTGTATCGGGGTCTTCACCCTCATCTAGGAACAAAAACTTGGCTTGACGACCATCCTCGAGCAAGGGCAGTACCGTATGTAGCGCGCGCTCTGCTGCGGCTCGTCCGGCCTTATCGCCATCAAAGCAGAACACAACTTCTGATACAAGACGATAGAGGCGCGTTAAATGATGTTCCGATGTGGCCGTCCCCAGTGTTGCCACTGCGTAGTGAATATCGTGTTGCGCAAGTGCAATGACATCCATATAGCCTTCAACGACCACGATGCGCTCGATGGATTTGCGTGACTGTTTGGCTTCGTAAAGCCCATACAGCTCGCGGCTTTTTGAGAATACGGGCGTCTCGGGTGAATTAAGATATTTTGGTTTTTCGTCGCCCAGTACGCGACCGCCAAAGGCCACCACACGCCCCCGTTGATCCCTGATTGGGAACATAATGCGATCTCGAAAGCGGTCGTAGGTGCGGTCCTTATCGTTGCGGATTGCCATGCCGTTTTCGACTAATGATTCGAGCTCTTTATCGCCCAAGCGCTCGATCAGATTTTGCCATCCAGGCGGCGCAAACCCAATCTGATAAAGTTTAGCGATGTGCCCACTCAAGCCCCGGCCCTTCAGGTAGTCGACGGCTCGACCGGCTTGCGGGTGATGTCGCAGGGCGTGTTGATAGTACTGATTAGCGGCATTCAGGGTCGTGTAGAGATGGGATTGACGGTCTCGTTGTGCCTCTTGCTGCGGAGTGGTTTGCTCGCGAGGTACTTCCAGGCCAGCGGTGTGGGCGAGTGTTTCCACGGCTTGCGGAAAGTCGACATTGTCGTAGTCCATCACAAAGCCGATGGCGTTTCCGCCCGCGCCACAGCCAAAGCAATA
Organism: Aequoribacter sp.; assembly: GCF_965659035.1. NCBI lineage: Bacteria > Pseudomonadati > Pseudomonadota > Gammaproteobacteria > Cellvibrionales > Halieaceae > Aequoribacter > Aequoribacter sp. The sequence continues at coordinate 1,399 of NZ_CBFHWH010000011.1, forward strand.
ATAAAACTGCTTGTCTGGGTTAACGCTGAAAGAAGGCGTCTTTTCGTCGTGAAAAGGGCAGCGAGCCGAGTAATTCTTGCCGGTCTTTTTCAGTTTTATTCGACGATCAACGACTTCCACAATATCGGTGCGGTCGAGCAGGGTGTCGATAAAGCTTTGTGGAATGAGTCCGGCCATGGGCTATGTACGTTGCCAAAAAGGCTATTGAATCACGTTTTAGAGGCTTTGCCTAAAGACGGTGATCGCCTTTAGTTAAGGAGTGCTTTGACCCGCTTGGACACTTCGGCCATATCTGCTCGGCCTTGCATCTGTGGTTTGATGGTTGCCATTACAGCTCCCATTGCCTGCATGCCACTGGCGCCTGATGCCGCAATCGCGTCTTGAATCATTTTGTCGATTTCGTCAGCGGATAGAGGTTCTGGTAAAAATTCGCTAATCACTGCGATCTCGGCGAGTTCTTGCTCGGCGAGCTCATCGCGTCCAGCGTTTTGATATTGTTCTACGGAGTCGCGACGCTGTTTCAGCATCTTATCCATAATCGCAGTAGCCCGCGCATCGTCAATGTCGATGCGCTCGTCTACTTCAATGCGTTTGAATTCCGATTGGATTAATCGGAGGGTGCCTAGGCGCTGCTTATCCTTTGCTTTCATGGCCTCTTTAACAGAGGCTTTTATCTGCTCGACTAGCGTAGCCATGGGCGCAGTCTCTTAATACAAACGAGTACGCTTGCGGTTTTCGCGAGAGACTTTTTTCAGGTGGCGTTTAACGGCAGCAGCGGCAGCACGTTTGCGCAAGGTGGTAGGCTTTTCGTAGTGTTCACGCTTGCGAACTTCAGCCAATACACCGGCTTTTTCACAAGAGCGCTTGAAGCGACGAAGTGCTACGTCAAAGGGTTCGTTTTCTTTCAGCTTTACTGATGGCATTCTATTTACCTGTCCAGTTGTACGGTATGGGTGTAACCCCAATTTCAATTAAGGGCGCGAATTCTATAGTGGATTGCGCACGAATGCAAAGCTTTCTGCTAGCTCATTGCGCGCGCCTGTTTTACCATTGCGCCCAAGTGTTAAAGGGTGCCCTATGCGAGTATTAGGAATAGAAACCTCCTGCGACGAAACTGGGGTCGCAATTTACGATACCGAGGCCGGATTGTTGGCTGAAGCCTTGTACAGCCAAATCGATATTCATGCTGTCTACGGCGGTGTTGTACCAGAACTGGCCTCGCGCGATCACGTGCGCAAAACCTTGCCTTTGATTCATGACGTCTTGTCTCGAGCGGGTCTTGAGATTCACGATATCGAGGGTATTGCATATACCTCAGGTCCCGGATTGATTGGCGCTTTAATGGTGGGTGCTCTGGTGGGACGATCGCTGGCAGAAACCTTAGGCATCCCCGCGCTGGGTGTGCATCACATGGAAGGCCATTTGTTGGCACCCATGTTGTCGGATGAACCGCCGACCATGCCTTTTGTCGCCTTGCTCGTTTCAGGTGGGCATACTCAATTGATCGAAGTGCAGGGCATTGGAGACTACACCTTACTGGGGGAGTCGGTTGACGATGCCGCAGGTGAGGCTTTTGATAAAGTGGCAAAGATGTTGTACTTGCCCTATCCAGGTGGGCCGCACGTTGCAAAAAAGGCGGAGTCCGGTAACCCAGACCGCTTCGATTTTCCGCGCCCTATGGTGAATAAGCCGGGCCTGAACTTCAGTTTTAGCGGACTCAAAACCTATACCTTAACTACTCTGCAAAGCTTGGGCGGTATACATGAAATCAGCGAGCAGGATGTGTGCGATATTGCGCGCGCCTTCGAGGATGCCGTGGTTGATACGCTAATCATTAAATGTCGACGGGCTCTTGAGCAGACCGGGCTAAAGACTTTGGTGATGGCAGGCGGAGTTAGCGCTAACCAGCGCTTGCGCGCAAGTCTCGGTCCGGCGTTAGCCCCACTGGGGGCTAGTGTGTATTACCCTGCGCCGGCGTATTGCACTGATAATGGCGCGATGATCGCTTACGCCGGTGCTCAACGGTTGTTGGCGGGCGAGCAAGACGGTCCTTTGATGGATCTGAGGCCGCGATGGCCCTTAGCGGAATTGCGAGCGGTGTCGAGTTAATGGGTGATTGTGTCTTAATTAAAGGTCTGCGCGTGCCCACTTGCATAGGAGTGCATGCGTGGGAGCGCGAGATTCGACAGGAATTGGTCCTTGATATAAAGCTCGAATGGAATAATCGGTTACCGGCAGCGAGCGACAATGTTCGAGACTGTTTAGATTACACCGCAGTATCGGATTGGATAATGCACTACCTGGCTCAATCACAAGCCCAGCTTATTGAAACAGTAGCCGAACAAATAGCGATTGGTTTGTTGCATCAGTTTGGTGTCGCCGAGGTATCGCTGACAGTTAAAAAGCCCGGTGCGGTGCCGCAAGCTGACTGGGTGGGTGTGGAGCTCACGCGAACGCAGGCCGATTTGTGAGAGTATACCTAGGTATCGGCAGCAATATTGCGCCTGCTGATTCGATTGCTTCGGGTTTGCAAGCCTTGCGAGACGAGTTTGGTGCACTGCAAGCGTCAACTGTCTATGAGTCAGACAGTGTTGGCTTTGACGGGCCGCGCTTTTGGAACTTAGTGGTGGCTCTGGATACCGATTTGGGGTTGTTCGATTTACAAGATCGTCTTCGCGCCATCGAGTATCGGCACGGGCGCCCCGAGAACGCGATGCGCAACAGCAGTCGGGCGCTGGACATCGATATTTTGTTGTATGGCGATTACTGCGGTTTTTACGAGCACATCGAGTTGCCGCGCCCCGAAATTCATTACAACGCTTTTGTACTCAGGCCCCTAGCGGAGCTCGCACCTAATCGCGCACTGCCTAATATCAATATTTCCTTGGGTGAGCTCTGGCAACGTTTTGATCAGGCAAAGCAACCTTTGGTGCGCATTCCTTACGTTTTTCTGGGTGTAGAGTTACCGGGTAATCTCTAGTCATTAGCCGCCAAGGCATTAGCAACAGCTTCACGGCGTGCTTGTTCTATGGCTTGTCCAACTGCGGGTCCCGTCAAATTGGCCTCGACATTGCCGCGGCCTATCTCTCGGCACATTTCGGCAAGTGCTAGCCACTCTGACCGGTTGTTTGTCTGCTCGTGGTTATCGATTCGTGCAAGATGGGCAGCCGTACTGAGTAAGTCCGCAAAACCTTCGCCTTGCTTGAGCGCGCCGCAATCACGCAAGCTGTTAAACACGGAATCGGGAGCCTCGGCATTGGGCGCAGCTTGTAGTTCAGGATGTACCCGCAGCTGGGCAATGTGTTCCACGATCCGCTTGGGCAGCCCGAACTGCGAAGTCAGTGCAGGTAAAACATCTTTGAGTGTGGGCTGTTTGCTGCCACGCAGTAGCCATGCGGCGATATGGTGGGTCGTATTGCGGCAGAGCATTGCACTTTGGTTCAGCGTATCTGTCCACGGCGTAAAAGTCGTGGGGCCTGTGTTGTCTACCTTGAGTAACTGCTGCAAGGCACCGCACTGTGCCAGTACCGCGATAAACTCGCCTGGATGTTGGGTGCCGAGCGCCTTGTGCAATTCTTGCCATAACCGCTCGTGAGGTAGGGTCGTCAATTCGCCGCTGGCCACGATGGTTTGCATTAGGCGCTGTGTTTCTGGCGCGATAGAAAACCCAAGGCGCTTAAATCGAGCGGCGAAGCGGGCCAAGCGCAAGACTCTTAAGGGATCCTCGCTGAAGGCATCGGTTACGTGGCGTAAAACCCGAGCCTCTAAGTCGACCCGGCCACCATAAGGGTCAATTAATGTGCCATCTTTGGTTTGAGCCATGGCGTTAATGGTTAAGTCCCGGCGCGCCAAGTCCTCTTCCAGTGAAACGTCTGGTGCGTAATGGCACGCAAAGCCGTGGTAACCCTGACCTTGTTTGCGCTCTGTGCGGGCTAGGGCGTACTCTTCGTTGGTGCTTGGATGTAAAAAAACCGGAAAGTCCTTGCCGACGGCGCGAAAGCCTTGTTCTAGCATGGCCTCGGGACTGCCGCCCACGACTACCCAGTCGCGTTCATGCACGGGTAGATTTAACAGGCTATCACGGACGGCGCCGCCAACAAGATACGTTTTCATGCGGCGAGTTTAGGCCCAAACGCGGCGCTAGACCAGAGGCTTGCCGTTTTTGCAGGGGCAGCGAAAGAAGCGATCCTGTTCAAGCTCGTAAAGCGTTAACGAGCCACCCCATACACACCCTGTGTCTAAGGCAAGTGCATGCGGTGCGGCGCAACGACCCTCAAGTGCTGCCCAATGGCCAAAGACAATGCGATGGTTTTCCGGAATTTGATGGGGATGATTAAACCATGCATCCACGGGCTCGGGTGTTTGAGTCAACGGGTTGGGTAACTCACTTGCCGAGGGACTTGGCCCCTTGCTGGTCAAATCGAGTCGGCCCGACGCGGTACAAAAGCGCATGCGAGTGAAGACGTTGGTAATCGAGCGCAGACGTATCACGCCTGTCTGCGATTCGTCAAAGTAGTCGGGCTCGTTGCCGTACATGGATTCAAAAAACAACGGCGCCTTGCTTGAGCGCAGCATAGCTTGTACTTCGTTGGCATACCCTTGGGCCTGCTCGAGTGACCAATTTGGCGCAATGCCCGCATGCACCATGGTGACTTGGCTTTGGGTATACATTAACGGCTGCTGTATTAGCCAGCCCAAAAGGGTGTCGCAGTCTTTGGCTTTTAAGATTTCATCTATGGTATCGCCTTTTGAGGGTTTGCGTACCCCATGGGCCACAGCCAGCAGATGAAGATCGTGATTGCCTAATACGACCTGAACATGATCTCGCCGTTCGTACACAAAACGCAAAGCCTTTAGGCTCTTAGGGCCGCGATTGACAATGTCGCCCACCAGCCACAACCGGTCGTGTTGATCGTTAAAGTTTGCCTGTTTCAGCACGCATTTCAGCGGCTTTAAGCAGCCTTGTAAATCGCCGGCAATAAACGTCGCCATGGGTGTTAATGCAGAGCCCCGGGCTTGGCTAGCCGAAAGCTTGGGATAGTGACTTTAAACGTGTCTGGAAACGCGCCATGTTCGTGAATGACTTCGAAGGTGTAGTAGCCTTCCATAAAGCCGATGGGGGTCTCGAAATTTGAGCCGCTGGTGTAGTCATAATGCGCGCCGGGACGCAGAGTCGGCGTTTCGCCAACGACGCCAGCACCTTCTACC
>NZ_CBFHWH010000011.1:6704-11192 GCF_965659035.1 Aequoribacter sp.
ATTTGAGCCGCTGGTGTAGTCATAATGCGCGCCGGGACGCAGAGTCGGCGTTTCGCCAACGACGCCAGCACCTTCTACTTCATCAATCTTGCCGTTGGCATTGGTGATTTTCCAGTACCGGCGAAGCAGGCGCACGGTTTCCTCGCTGTGGTTTTCGATGCGAATGCGGTACGCAAAGCGATACTGTTTGCGCGCTGGATCAGAGTGCATTTCCAGATACTGAGGCTGAGTAAAGACCCGGATATCCAGCTTGGTGACCTCTTTAGTGTCAGAATTGTTCGATGCCATCGCTCAAAGCTACCCATTGTTCTAAGCTAATTGTTTCAGCGCGTGCGGCTGGATCTATGCCAAAGTGCTCGAGCTGTACGTCGGATACCACGCCTTTCAAGTTGTTCCTGAGTGTTTTGCGGCGCTGTGCAAATGCTTGCTTAACTAAGGCCTGCAAGCGCCCGAGTTGCTCTAAATCTACCTTGCTCGAGTCTTTCGGAGTCAGTTTTACCACAGCCGATTGCACTTTTGGAGCGGGATCGAAGGCTTCGGGTGGGACATCGATAATGCGCTCAACGCGGCACAAGTATTGTGCTGCGATACCCAGGCGCCCCCAAGCCTTGCTGTGCGGCTGTGCTGTCAGGCGGTCGACTACCTCCGATTGCAACATAAAGTGCATGTCGGCAATGATATCGGTGTACTCGAATAGTTTCAGTATCAATGGTGTGGAGATGTTGTAGGGAAGGTTGCCCACGACACGCAAGGGTCTGCCTTGGTGCAACTCGCGGTAGTCCGTCTTCAGTGCGTCTTGATTGTGTAAGTGAAACCCTTTGTGAATCGAAAAGCTCGCCAGCAGCAAGGTTAATAAATCGCGATCGAGTTCGATGGCATCCAAGCGCTGACAATAAGGCACGAGTTCCGCCGTTAAAGCTCCCTGACCTGGTCCAATCTCGACAATATGGTCGTCTTGCGCTGGCGCAATAGCAGATACGATCGACGTGATCACATGCGTGTCGTGCAAGAAATTTTGCCCAAAGCGTTTGCGCGCCTTGTGTTTGTAGAGACCTGAGCTTTGATTCATGATTTTAAATTCGCCAATGTCGCGGCCAGTTCGAAAGCCGCAGAAAAACTGCCGGTTTTGGCGCGTCCAGTACCGGCCAAATCTAGTGCTGTGCCGTGATCAACCGAGGTCCGAACAAACGGTAAGCCCAGGGTGACATTGACGGCCTCGCCAAAGCCCGCGTATTTAAGAACGGGTAAGCCTTGGTCATGATATTGTGCAATGACCGCATCCACTTGATCCAGAATCAAAGGTTGAAATGCGGTATCTGCTGGGAGCGGGCCCAGCAGGTCGAAACCTTGGCTCTTGAGCTGCTCTAGGCAGGGCGCAATGATCTCAATTTCTTCACGTCCAAGGTGCCCGCCTTCGCCGGCATGAGGGTTTAAACCCAGCACCGCAAGCCGCGGATTGGCGATGCCAAAGTGTTGCTGCAAATCACGTTGCGTAATATTAAGCGTTTCCGTGATCGCCTGACTGGTGATCGCCTTGGGTACCGCACTGAGTGGCAGATGGGTGGTGACCAATGCGACACGTAAAGAACCGGCGACCAGCATCATGACGACTTTTGGCACCCCCGCCATTTCGGCGAAGAATTCGGTGTGGCCACTAAAAGACACGCCGGCGTCATTGATAACGGATTTTTGAACAGGTGCTGTGATGATGGCATCGAACTCGCCTCGCAGCGCCCCATGGGCCGCACGTGCGAGGCTTTGCAGCACCGAGGCTGCATTGGCGGTATTTAAGGTGCCGGGAATAACCGACGCTTCGGTTGGGCAGTCGATAACTTCAATACTGGCGGTGTCGTAAGGGCAGTCGCCGTAGTCAACCAGGTTCATGGCTAAGCCCAACTGCTGGGCTCTGGCCTTGAGTGTTGTCGCACAACCAATAACGATACGGCGGTGTGCGCTTGGGTTTTGCAGCGCAGAGGCGACAATATCTGGGCCGATACCCGCCGGCTCGCCCAGTGTAATCGCTAGAGTAGCCACGATTATTTGATGTCGACAAAGGCTTCGTCGCGGATCTGTTGCAGCCAGGCTTCTAGTTCTTCCTGATACTTTTGGTTGTGCAGGAAGTCTTGCGCGCGGTTGCGATTGACGAGTTCAGTCACGTCTTGGTCGCGACGATCCATTACCTGCAGGATATGCCAGCCAAACTGCGACTGGAAGGGCTCGGTAATGGCGTTAAGCTCAGCGTTCGACATTTGTTCTTCAAACACAGGTACCATCTGGCCGGGGCTCGCCCACCCTAGGTCGCCACCTTCTTGGGCAGAGCCAATATCCTCTGAATATTCTCGAGCAAGATCGGCAAAGTCCTCTCCATTTAGCGCGCGTTGTCGTAATTCGGCGGCTAATTCCTGAGCTTGCTCGTTGGTCAAAATTTCGCTTGGCTTGATCAGAATGTGGCGGACTGAGGTTTGCGGAATAATTTGAGTGCCACCACGTTTCTCCAGTAAATAAATAAAGTGGAACGAGCGGCCGTTTTCAATGGGTCCTGCAAACGATCCTTGTTCCATGGTTGGCGCGATGGGTGCAAACAGTGAGGGCAAGTCAGATTCCGGGCGAATGCCTAAATCACCGCCCTTGAATTGGTAAGGGTCTATCGAAGCGCCGATCACCTCGTTAAATTCTTCGCCGTCTTTAATTCGCTCGGCTAAGCTCCCGACGTAGGTGCGCGCTGCATCCAGATCTATGTCGTCGCTGACATCGAGGCGCGCATGAATCAAGCGATAGGCCGGTTGAATGAGTTGCTGGCCTTCTTCCGTGTCAAGAAAAGCCTCGATTTCGGCTGTGGTAATATCAATTCGCTGGTTAACATTACCACCCTGAACGCGCTGAATGATCATTTCGCGCTCGATGTTGGCCAGTAACTCGCCATACGAACCGCCAGATTGTTCTAGCTGATCAACGAACTGCTGGGGCGTTAAACCATTTTGGCTGGCTAAACGTCCTACCGCCGCTGCTAATTGCTGGTCTTCGATTCGAATGCCATAGCGAACGCCTTTCTGCAGTTGGATGCTCTCCAGAATTAAGCGGTCCAGCGTTTCGCGGACCAGTGCATCCTCCGGTGGTGCTTCTAAACCGCGCGAGGTGATATTGTTTTTTACAACGACTAAGCGCTCTTGCAATTCGCTTTCCATGATGACGTCGTCGTCAACTACGGCAATGACTTTGTCTAGGATCTCAACAGCAGCTTGGGCGCCACTAATTGCGCAGCCTAATGCCAAACCTGCCGCTAATTTAACGAGTTGCTTCATGAAAACCTCTAATCAGTTGGTTGAGTGTCGAATCGATGGCTTGGCCAAAACCGCCTAAACCTTTTAATACGACCTCGATTTGTACTTGTTGTTCCTCGCGCCAGTCTAACTCAGTTTGGTAATAAAGACCGTCAGGTACGTCTTGGTACTGGCTGTGTACGAGCCGCACGCGCCAACAACAGCTGTCATACTCTAAACCAAGTAGCGTTTCGAGATTGGCATTGTGCCGTGTGTCGACATTGCCCGCAAACAAAACTCGCCATTCTGGGCTTAAACGATAAGCACCAGATACGTGCCACTGCTCGCGTGGAGTCATAAGAGTGTCGACTTTTGAGTAGCCCAAAGACAACAGCGTGCCGGTGTTGGGTTGCCAGCTGACTTCGGCAAACTGGTTCAGTGCTGTCCCAGACTGGGCGTCGGTAATAATGTCGAGCGATGCGCTGAAGCCTGAGTCCCATTGAGCTTCAGCGTTAATGCCCAGTAGCTCGTCGTACTGGTACATCGCGTGCGTCCTCAACAGGGGTGTCGCGGGGGTGTCGATGAAGGACAAATAGGCTAGTCTTGCATCTAACACCAAGCCGTCGGTGACATGATTTACCTCGATCGCTGCCGTTACTCTATTTTCTTCGAGTAGGCGATCGTGGCCAACGGTTAAGCTGGGCTTAAACCAAGCGTTACTGTGTGCTGAACGGATTCGTGTATCGAACAGGGGGGTACTTAATGAGTCATCGCCGGTGTTGCTGAGGTAATAAATTCGCGGACTAATCGTTGTCAGCGCGCTCGATGTGCGCCGATCGAAGTAAAGTCCCGCGTCTAGGATAAAACGATCAGCACTGGCCGTTGGTTTGTCGTCAATGCCGGGAAGCAAGTTGTCTAATGCGTAGCTCAAATCTTGAAAAGTGGCCTGGGCTTTGGCGTAGGCGCTTGCGCCCTGCCAGTTAAGCGCCAAGCCTGCATTGGTATAGGTTCGCTCGCCCTGTATGGCTTGGTCGTTGCTGTGATTGAAGTCAGTCCACTGCACGGTCAGCACAGGTTCAATGACTCGATTTTGACTGCGGTAGCTGACCTCAAGTTGAGGAAGGCTTGCGTAGCTATCCTTTAAATCAAGCGCAGTTGATTGCAGTTTCCGGGCGCTTATCTGGGCATCGAGATATTGCGCTTGATAGCGCAGATAACCTTCTTGGCT
>NZ_CBFHWH010000011.1:11291-33792 GCF_965659035.1 Aequoribacter sp.
TAATTGGTCTTGGTAGCGACTATTTACGCGACCGCTGTCGAGATCGCGCAAGTAGTTGGGGTCACTGATGCGCGCGATCTGAATTTTAGATGACCAGTTATGGTTGTACTCGGCCTCTTGCGTTAGATTGATATGCCAGCGGTTCTGGCCTACCGAGCCTCCGGCAAAGCCTAGCTCATCGCTGTCGATATAGCCCACTTCAAGTTCGAGCTGCCCAGTTGATTTGCCGAGATAGCGCCCGGCAAGGGTTTGGTGGAACCCGCGCTCTTGCATCAGCATTGGGGTGTAGAGCACATCATAATTTGGCGCTAAGTTTGCGTACAAGGGTACGGCAATGGTCGCTCCGTTTTCTGAATCGTTGCTGATGCTGGGCCATAAAACCCCAGATTTGCGCTTGTCACCCACGGGAAAGCTCATGTTGGGCAGGGCGAGCACGGTCGTGTCTTTGACTTTAAGTTTGGCGCCTTCTGCTCTACCAACGCCGGCTTCAGCGTCCAGTTCAAGCTGGTCGGCATGAAGCTCCCAACTGGGGTCGTCAGGTGCGCAATAGCTCACGGCGCTATTGGTCAGTACCAAGCTTTGCGTGCCTGTTTGCTCTAGCTGCTCGGCTCTGCCGTGTAAAAAGTCGTCGTGAAGGACGAACTCGGCTCGGCTCAATTTTGCAGTTTGATTAGCTCTTGAAATGACGGCAGCTTGGCTTTGCAGCAACACGCCCGGTTCACGAATTACAACGTGTCCTTCAAGTTGTAGCGATTCGCTGTCCTTGGTGATGGTGACTTTATCAGCTTGGATACGTCGGGCGCCTTGAGTGAGGAGGACATCACCTGACAGCACCGAGCCCGTGGGGCTTGTCTCTGAATTGTCGGCGCTTGCGTTAATGTTATCGCTAGAGGCTCCGCTTGTGTCGAAATCGGGCTCAAGGTAGCGGCCGTTGCAACGAACGCAGTCTTCGTCTCGTTGGTCAGCCGGTACTCTGGCAAGTGGCTGCCAATCTAAGTGCGCCGTGTCGGGTATAAGTTTGGATTCAGGCTTTCCCACGGTCGAGCTAGGCTGCTGGTTTTTCGTGCGGTTTGGCTTTGCGCTGACGGTACGCTGTGTCAGAGCAGCACTTGGCGCTGCATCACAGTCCCAGCCAGTGTTATCACGATTCGCTTCGCAACGGTATAGCGTGGATGCAGAGGTTTTATCTGGGGGTGCATCGGCTTGACTGCCGCTAGCATACAACGCAAGCGCAGGCCCCAAGGCCAGCCAAAGTGGGTGAAGTTTGGTTTTGCGTTGAGGAGTTGCAAGCGCCATGGTTACCAGTGGGTCTGTTAGTGCTAAAGTGCGCATGATAAAACATGCGGCTAGGCTTGTCCGACTTAAATTTTGTGAGAATCTGTGCAGACTCCAAATCCTGAAACACAACTGGCGTGGATCAAAACTCAGTTAGGGTTGAACGCAACCGAAGTGCATTTTGACGCGTTGGCTGGTGACGCGAGTTTGCGGCGTTACTATCGAGTTCGCGCGAACGGTCGATCTTGCATTTTTGCCGATGCGAGCGCCGAGCCAGGCGTGACCCAAACCTTTGTATATTGTGCCAAGGTTTTCTCGGATGCCGGTGCGAGAGTGCCTCATCTTATAGCATGGGATGACGAACTGGGGTACTCGCTACAAGAAGACGTTGGAGATCGGCAGCTGCTGCCCTTGTTGACCGACCAGAGTGTTGATGCCTACTATTTAAGCGCCATGCAAATGTTGTCTCAGGTGGCACGAGCGACCACTCGAGCCATCGGGTTGCCGGCTTACAATGCCGAGCGTTTGCGGACGGAGTTGGATGTTTGTGAAGAGTGGTTTATCCGTGGTCTGTTGGGTATGGAACCCTCTGCTGAGTTTCAGAAGGCGCAAGGTGATTTGGATGAAAGACTGATCGGCTCTGCGCTTGCGCAGGCTCAGGTTTTAGTTCATCGCGATTTTCACTCGCGCAATTTGATGGTGACCGATAAGGAATTGGTGGCAATCGATTTTCAGGACGCTGTTATCGGCCCGGTGACTTACGACTTGGTGTCGCTATTAAAAGACTGCTATTGCACTTGGCCCAGGGCGCAGGTGAAAGCTTGGGTAGAGACCTTCTATGACAGGTTAGATGACGCTCTAAAGCCTGCCACTGGTGGTGAATTCTTGCGCGATTTTGACTTAATGGGCCTGCAGCGTCACATCAAAGTTTTGGGTGTGTTTGCACGCTTGTATTTGCGTGATGGTAAGCCCGGTTACTTGCCTGATTTGCCTCGAGTTATTGCTTACATAGAGGAGACGTTAATGCTGTACAGCGAATCAGAACCCAGCGTTGCCGCATTTCGGCCCCTATGGGCCGAGCAGATTCGCCCTGCCTTTAAGCATTGTGATTGGTACACAGCATGCGAGTAATGTTGCTGGCCGCCGGTCGTGGCGAACGTATGGGTGCTCTGACCGAGACCTGCCCAAAACCTCTGTTACCTGTAAACGGCTCGCCGCTGATTGTGCATCAATTGCGCAAGCTTCAGAACATGGGTTTTCGGGAAATTGTCATTAACACCTCGTATTTGGGTGAGCAAATTCAAGCAACCTGCGGTGATGGTAGCCAATTTGGATTGGATATAGCCTATTCGCATGAGCCTGAACGTTTGGAAACAGCAGGCGGTATCGTCAATGCCTTGCCCTTGCTGGGTGATCAGCCTTTTTGGGTCGTCAATGCAGATGTGTGGTGCGACTACCAGCCCTTTCCTTGGGTGCGTCTGCCGCGTGGTGCAATGGCTTCGTTAATTATGGTGGATAACCCAGAACACAACCCTTCAGGCGATTTTGGGTTTAGGCCTAATGGCAGTCTGGCGCTCCGAGATGAGGTCCAAACCCAGGCATTTACCTACTCTGGCATGGGCGTGTATCACCCTGACTTGTTCAAAGGCTATGCGCCCGAGCTGCTTCCCTTGAGACCCTTGCTAGAGCAAGGGATCACCAATGGCGTAATTTTTGGCGAGCGTTTTCGGGGTTCTTGGCTGGATGTTGGAACCCCCGAGCGTTTGGACGAATTAGAGAAAAGGTTCGCTGCGGCCCGCTAACGCGTTAAACTACACATTTTGCGAAACGAGACGCTTGCTGTGACCGATTATTTAATTGCCCCTTCGATTTTATCGGCCGATTTTGCTCGCTTAGGCGAGGAAGTTGACGCTGTGTTAGCTGCCGGGGCCGATGTGGTGCATTTTGATGTAATGGATAATCATTACGTGCCGAATTTAACCATCGGGCCAATGGTGTGTAAGGCCTTGCGCGACTACGGCGTTACTGCCCCAATCGATGTGCATTTGATGGTGTCACCAGTAGATGCCTTGATCACGCAATTTGCCGACGCAGGTGCCAGCTACATTACGTTTCACCCCGACGCATCGACGCACGTCGATCGATCGCTGAGCGCAATCCGCGCGGCAGGCTGTAAAGCGGGGCTAGTCTTAAACCCTCATGTTAGCCCTGATTGCTTGAAGTACGTCATGGACAAGCTTGATATGGTGCTGCTGATGTCGGTGAACCCCGGGTTTGGCGGGCAAAAATTTATTCCCTCGACCCTAGAGAAATGTGCCGAAGTACGTCGTTTGATCGATGAGTCCGGCTACGATATCCGCCTAGAGATTGACGGTGGCGTGACGGCGGACAATATCGCTGATATAGCTCGAGCAGGTGCCGACATGTTTGTGGCGGGCTCAGCTATTTTTAACAAACCGGATTATGCACAGGCCATAGCCGCCATGCGTGCTCAGTTAGCGAGCGTGTAAGAGCCATGTTAAACCCGATCAGCAAGGTAGAATTCCAGCAGCTCAAAGCCGAAGGCTTTAAGCGTGTCCCCGTAGCGGCGACCTTTTTAGCCGATATGGAAACACCCCTAACCGCTTACCTGAAGCTGGCTCGGGGTGCTTATTCTTACTTGTTTGAATCGGTACAAGGTGGCGAAAAATGGGGTCGTTATTCCATTATCGGTCTACCGTGTTCGCATCGATTGGTGGCGCGCGGCCATGTTATGCAAGAAGTCCGCGGCAATGACGTGTTGCGCGAGTGGGAGTCCAGTGATCCGCTGGCAGAGGTCGATGCATTTCGCGAGCAATTTACCTCGGCGCCCATCGAAGGCTTGCCCGTGTTTCACGGCGGGCTAGTTGGCTATTTTGCATACGATACAGTACGGTTCGTCGAGCAGCGCTTGGCCGATTCGGTGCCACATGATGACGTTCAAAACCCCGATATCCTCTTGATGGTATCCGAGGAAGTTCTGGTCTTTGACAACTTGGCGGGTACCTTAACGTTGATCGTGAACGTCGATGTGGATCAGGATCGCGCTTACGATGCAGCCATTGCGCGTTTGGGCGCGCTTGAAGCAGCACTGCCTCAGCCGCTCGAGGCCTTGCCAGCGATTCGCTTAGAGCCTGAAAATGCCGAAGCCATTGAGCAGGGCGCCGAATTTAGCTTTAGTCAAGATCGCTTTGAGTCTGCGGTTGAGCGAGTTAAAGATTATGTATTGGCGGGCGATGTGATGCAGGTTGTGCCCTCACAACGCATGAGTCTGCCGTTTTCTGAGCCGCCGATTAATTTGTATCGTGCGCTGCGCAACCTAAACCCTTCGCCTTACATGTACTATTTAGATTTGGGCGATTTTTATATCGTGGGTTCATCACCTGAGATTTTGGCGCGGGTGCAGGACCAAGAGGTGACGGTAAAACCGATGGCGGGAACCCGTCGCCGCGGCCGCACCGAAGCCGAAGACTTGGCGATGGAGCAAGAGCTTAAAAACGACCCCAAAGAAATAGCCGAGCATTTAATGTTGATTGACTTAGGTCGCAACGATGTGGGGCGCATTGCTGAAACGGGCTCGGTGGTATTGCAAGACAACATGATTATCGAGCGTTACAGCCATGTGATGCACATTATTTCTAGCGTCACAGGACGATTAAAGTCAGGCTTGAGCCCTATGGATGTGTTGCGCTCGACTCTGCCAGCCGGCACGTTATCGGGTGCGCCTAAGGTACGCGCGATGGAAATTATCGACGAACTCGAGCCCGTTAAGCGCGGCGTGTACGGCGGTGCAGTGGGCTACATCTCGTGGTCGGGCGATATGGATACCGCTATTGCTATTCGTACGGCGGTCATTAAGAACCAAACGCTGTATATTCAAGCGGGTGCGGGTATCGTTGCCGATTCGGTGCCGGAGCTCGAGTGGAAAGAGACTCTGAACAAGGCGCGCGCGATGTTGCGTGCGGCGGCGATGGTTAAGTCGAGTGAGCTTTTGCCCTAAACCCCGTGTAAGCAAACGTGCTATAATTATGCAGCTTTAGCGCGTCGGCACGTAAGTTTTTAGTCGTCTCGTGCTATTTAAAAACCCTCGTTTAAGGATCGGCGCCGATGTTGCTGATGATCGACAATTATGACTCCTTCACCTTTAATGTGGTGCAGTATCTCGCGGAGCTTGGTGCAGACGTGCGCGTTGTGCGCAACGACGAAATCAGTGTCGCGGACATCGAAGCCTTAAAGCCAGAGCGTATTGTCATTTCACCAGGCCCTTGCACACCGAATGAGGCTGGAATTTCGCTGGATGTCATCCGCGCTTACGCTGGGCGCCTACCGATTTTGGGTATTTGTTTAGGACATCAAAGTATTGGTCAGGCCTTTGGTGGCAAAGTGGTGCGGGCTCGAGCTGTGATGCATGGCAAGACTTCGCCGATTTACCACACCAACGAAGGTATCTTTAAAGATATACCCTCGCCCTACACCGCAACGCGTTACCACAGCTTAGTCGTCGAAAAAGACACGCTACCTGATTGTTTGGAGGTGACTGCCTGGACGCAAACGCCCGCGGGTGAGGTCGATGAAATTATGGGTTTGCGGCATAAAACCTACGATATCCAAGGCGTTCAGTTTCACCCCGAATCGATCTTAACCGAACACGGTCACGCCTTGCTAAACAACTTTCTATTAGGAAAGGATGCTCCATGAATATTCAGGCAGCTCTAAAACGGCTGGTAGCAGGCGACGATCTTACCTACGACGAGATGCGCGCGGTGATGGCCCAAGTCATGTCAGGCGATGCCACGGATGCACAAATTGGCGCTTTGCTCATGGGTTTGCGTATCAAAGGTGAAACCATCGATGAAGTCAGCGCTGCCGCTCAAGTAATGCGCGACTTAGTGTCTCCCGTTACGCCCAAAAGTGCACCCTTGGTCGATTTGGCGGGTACCGGAGGTGATGGCGCCAATTTATTTAACGTGTCGACTGCCGCCAGTATTGTGGCTGCCGCGGCTGGCGCTCATGTTGCCAAACACGGTAATCGTTCGGTCTCGAGTTCAAGCGGTAGCTCGGATGTACTGAGTGAGTTGGGTATGCCGCTCGATTTAGATTCTGAGCAGGTTGCGCGAGCGATTGACGCGGTGGGATTGGGGTTTTTATTTGCACCCGCTCACCACAGTGCTATGCGTTACGCGGTGGGCCCGCGGCGCGATATGGCTATGCGCACTATTTTTAACGTATTGGGGCCTTTAACCAACCCTGCTTTTGCCAAACGACAGGTGCTGGGTGTGTTCGAGCCAGCGCTGTGTGATTTTATGGCGCAAGTACTGCAGCGTTTAGGTAGCGAGCACGTTCTGGTAGTGCATGGTCATGGTGGTGTTGACGAGTTGAGTTTAACCGGCCCTTCGCAAGTCGCCGAGCTAAAAGACGGCGTCGTCACCAATTTTACTGTGACCCCAGAAGACTTGGGGCAAACCGTAGGTTCCATCGATGATTTAGTGGTCCACAGCGCTGCTGAATCGGCTGCGTTAATTCGGGACGCTCTGGGTAACGCAGGTGGTGACCGTTATGATCGCGCGCGCGCAATCATTGCGATGAACGCAGGTGCTGCGCTGTATGTCAGTGGCTGTGCCTCGACACTCGCAAAAGGCGTGGCTTTGGCTGATGATGTCATTGCCACTGGGCAAGCTAAGGAGAAACTGGCGACCTTTATCCAGTTGACGCAAACCATGAAGGCTGCGGCAGAAGAATGAATACACCCACGATTTTAAGAACGATTGTTGCACGCAAGTACGAAGAAGTCGCCGAGCGCAAACAGCAATTAACGCTCAGTAATCTTGAAGAGCTTCAGTCTGAACAGTCGCCCGTGCGTGATTTTACCGGCGCCTTGGTTGCGCGTTGTTCTAATAATGAGCCAGGCATTATTGCCGAGGTAAAAAAAGCGTCGCCCAGCAAAGGCGTCATCCGCGCGGATTTTCGCCCAGGAGACATTGCCCAAAGCTATGCTGGTGCAGGCGCTGCGTGTTTGTCAGTGCTGACGGATATTGATTTTTTCCAGGGTAGTGATGCCTACTTAAAAGAAGCACGATCGGCGTGTGATCTACCGGTATTGCGCAAAGATTTCACGGTTGATGATTATCAGATCGCAGAAGCGCGGGCGATTGGTGCAGATGCCATTTTATTGATCGCTGCGGTGTTAGATGATGCGCAACTAGCCGATTTGTACGCGGTGTCAACGCATTATGGTCTGCACACGCTGATTGAGGTGCACGACGCACATGAATTAGAGCGCGCCCTGCGCATAGAAGCCCCGTTATTGGGCATCAACAACCGCGATTTGCACACCTTTAATACCGATTTACAGACGACCATTTCACTGCTACCTGAAATCCCCAGTGGTGTTACAGTGATTACCGAAAGTGGCATTCATACTCAAGATGATGTGGCGCTGATGCGTTCTAATCAGGTCAATGGGTTCTTGATTGGCGAAGCGTTTATGAAGCAGCCTGATCCAGGCGAAGCGTTGAAAGCCTTGTTTGCCTAATCTTGAGTCCTAACCAATAGGGTCTGGCCAGTAATGACGACCAGGCCATCCTCTTCTAGGGACTTCAAAACCCGGCCGGCCATTTCTCGGCTGCATCCAACTAAGTTACCTAGTTCTTGCCGAGTGATGCGGATAAGCCGCCCTTCGGGGTGCTCTTGTGCTTCGGGTTGTTCGGTGAGATCGAGTAGCGCGTGAGCAATGCGGCCAGCGACATCGACAAAAGTAAGATCGCGTAATTTACGTGTGGTCTGCACCAAGCGTGAGGCCACTTGAGAGGCTATGGCAAATACGATGTCTGGGTACTTATCTCGGATGCTGTTAAGTTTGCTGTAAGAGATCGAGGCGATATAGCAGTCGGTTTTTGCCACGATCTTCGCACTGCGATGAAGGGCTTCGGCACTAAAAAATCCCAGTTCGCCGACAAATTCACCTTCGCTTAAATAGGCGACAACCATTAATTGGTTGGGGTCTTTTTCTTCGGCAACTTGGACAGAGACGGTGCCCTCTAAAATCAGATACAATCTGTCCGATTCACTGCCTTCGGCAATGATGGTTGCTTTGGCCTCGTAGTGCTGAGTTTCGCATTCGCGAACAAAGGCTTTATAGAAACTTAGATCGTGTTGACGCTCGAGCACACAGGCCTTCCGTAGTTAAGACAGGGCTACAGTTTAGCGTGTATCTGAGCAAAGTAAACAAAGATGCTATAAGTCATCTTTAAGTAATAGGTAAGGAGCAAATTTTGGAAGCGCGTGTAAAATGGACCGGCGGCAAGCAGTTTTTAGGTGAAAGCGGTAGCGGTCACTCGGTTGTCATGGATGGTCCCGAAAGTCTTGGTGGGCGTAATTTAGGTATTCGGCCGATGGAAATGCTGTTGATAGGCGCCGGAGGCTGTGCGAGCTTTGATGTGATCAGTATGCTTGAAAAAGGGCGCCAGAACGTTGTGGACTGCGAGGTGCTGCTGCAAGCTGAGCGTGCCGATGCAGTGCCTGCGGTTTTCACCAAAATTAATATGCATTTTGTGGTTACTGGCGTGAAACTCAAAGAATCGCAAGTGGAACGCGCGGTCGCGTTGTCGGCTGAAAAGTATTGCTCTGCGTCTATTATGTTGGCTGCCGCAGGAGTTGAGGTGACGCACACCTTTGAAGCAAGAGAGTTTGGTCAGGACTAAAGGTAGTAGCTACTTTTAGTCATCGCGGTCGCTACCGCGCTCATTGCATTTTTGATGGGTTTTGGTAGCTCGGCACCGCCTGCCTCTAACGCGGTTTCACCGTGGCGTTGCTCGTCTTCGATCATGGTTTGTAATATCAGACGGGAGCGACGATCCGACTCGGGCAATTGCTTTAAATGATCTTTTAAGTGGCGGCATACGCGCTCTTCCGTTGCGGCCACAAACCCTAAAGACCATTTGTCACCAGCTGCACCCGCAAGGGCACCTAAACCAAACGATAGTCCGTACCACAAGGGGTTCAGTATGCTGGTGTGGCTGTCGAGTTGGTCCAGTCGTTCTTTGCACCAGACCAGATGATCGACTTCTTCTTGCGCGGCATCGCGCATTTCTTCGCGTACTTCGGGGAGCTTCGCCGTCAAAGCTTGCCCTTGATACAGCGCTTGAGCACAGACTTCGCCTGCGTGATTAACGCGCATCAAGCCAGCCACATGGCGTTTTTCAGAGTCGCTTGTCAGCCCCTCGCTGTGACCTGAGGCCGGACTGGGCCGCGAGGCGACTAAGCCCTTGTTGGTTAGAGTTTTTACCACGGTATCGACTTCGCCTACTAAGCGATCTAACAGGCTTAACTGCCGAGTGCGAGGTCGAACCAGTGGTAGTGTGCTCATTTGCTTTTAACCTTTCTATTACAATGCGCGCCAGCCGATATCGCGGCGGTAATTCATACCCTCCCATGATATCGCTTTTATTGCGTCATAACAGTTTTGCTGGGCTGCCTGCAAATCGCTGCCCAGCGCCGTGACGCAAAGCACGCGTCCGCCGTTGGTAACAACATCGTTGCCATTCGATTTGGTTCCCGCGTGGAAGACTTTAACATCTTCACTGTCTGCTTGTTCTAAGCCGCTTATAACGTCACCTTTGGGGTAATCGGCAGGGTAGCCGCCCGCCGCTAATACCACCCCCATGCTGGGGCGAGGATCCCATTCAACGTCGCGCCCATCGAGCTCTCCTGCTAAAGCAGCTTGGCACAAGGCGACTAAGTCTGACTTCAAGCGCATCATGATGGGTTGTGTTTCGGGATCACCAAAGCGACAGTTAAATTCAATCACTTTGGGCGTGCCCTCGGTGTCAATCATAAGGCCTGCATACAAAAACCCAGTGTAATCGGCGCCTTCGCTGGCCATACCTTTGAGCGTCGGATAAATGACTTCGGCCATAATGCGGTCGTGAATTTCGGGTGTTACGACCGGCGCGGGAGAGTAGGCCCCCATGCCGCCCGTGTTGGGCCCCGTATCACCTTCGCCTACGCGTTTGTGGTCTTGGCTGCTGGCCATGGGTACGGCATTTTTACCATCACAGACAACGATAAAGCTCGCTTCCTCACCCAGCAGACACTCTTCGATAACGACACGACAACCCGCATCACCAAAGGCATTGCCAGACAGCATGTCGGTCACTGCATCGATGGCTTCTTGTTCGGTTGTTGCTACGATGACGCCTTTACCGGCGGCTAAGCCGTCGGCCTTGACAACGATGGGTGCACCTTGCGCTGTTATGTACGCAACTGCGGGCTCTACTTCGGTAAATGTTTGGTAGGAGGCCGTCGGGATATTATGACGGGCTAAAAACGCCTTAGTGAATGCTTTGGAACCTTCGAGTTGTGCTGCGGCTTGACTGGGCCCAAAGCAGGGCAAACCGCGTTGAGTAAAGTCGTCGACAATACCCGCAACCAGCGGTGCTTCCGGGCCAACAATAGTAAGGCCCACACCGTTTTCAATCGCGAAGGCGGCAAGCGCATCAAAATCCAAAGGGTCGATTGCAACGTTTAACAGGCCTGCTTCGCGCTCGGTACCGGCGTTGCCTGGTGCGACAAATACCGTCTCGACGCTCTCTGATTGAGCTGCCTTATAGGCCAGCGCGTGCTCGCGACCGCCACTTCCAATAATCAATACGTTCACGATTTGCTCCTTAGTGACGGAAATGGCGCATACCAGTAAATACCATGGCGATGTTTGCTTCGTCCGCCGCCGCAATGACCTCTTCATCACGAATTGATCCGCCTGGCTGAATTACGGCCGCAATACCCACCTTGGCAGCGTTATCAATGCCATCGCGAAAGGGGAAGAAAGCATCAGACGCCATGACCGACCCTTGTACTTCAAGTCCGGCATGCTCGGCTTTAATGGCCGCAATTCTCGCTGAATTAACTCGGGACATCTGACCTGCACCAACACCGATGGTTCGCTGGTTTTTGGCGTAGACGATAGCGTTGCTCTTGACGAATTTAGCGACACGCCATGCAAATAGTAAGTCGGCCATCTCGGTTGGGGTCGGGGCGCGTTTGCTGACCACTTTTATTTCATCAGCGCCAATTAGACTCAGGTCGCGATCTTGAAGCAAAATGCCGCCATTAACTTGTTTGATATCGAGCGCGGGAGTAGTTGCTTGCCAGCCCGTAGTCGTTAAGACGCGCACATTGGTTTTTTGCGCCAGTACTGGCAGTGCGTCGTCATCCACGGTTGGTGCGATGATTACTTCCACAAACTGGCGGTCGATGATCGTTTTAGCCGTCTCGGCGTCGAGTGGGCGGTTAAAGGCAATGATGCCACCAAAGGCGCTTTCGGGATCGGTTTCAAACGCTTTGTGGTACGCCTCTAGAAGGGTTGTTGCAGTCGCTACGCCGCAGGGATTGGCGTGCTTAACGATAACGCAAGCGGGCTCGGCGAATACTTTGACGCACTCGAGCGCAGCGTCGGTGTCAGCAACGTTGTTGTAGCTGAGCTCTTTGCCCTGAACCTGTTGGGTATTGGAGATGCTGGCGTCAGGTGCAGGCGATTCGGCATAAAATGCAGCGGCTTGATGGGGGTTCTCGCCGTAGCGCATTCCCTGAAGTTTAGTAAATTGCTTCGTGTAAGTGCGCGGGAACTTGGGCTCGCCACCCTCTACGAATTGACCGAAGTGGTTGGCAATAGCGGCGTCGTACTTAGCGGTGTGCTCAAAGGCTTTGATGGCTAAATCGAAGCGCGTCTCGTAAGTTGTAGCGCCGTTGTTTGATTTTAGTTCGTCTAAAATGCGACCGTAGTCGGAGGCATTTACGACAATGGTGACGTCTTTGTGGTTTTTAGCGGCAGAGCGAACCATTGTAGGACCGCCAATATCGATGTTTTCAATAGCATCTTCTTGAGTGCAGTCTGGTTTTGCGATGGTCGCTTCAAAGGGATAAAGGTTTACGACGACCATATCGATAGTCTCGATCGCATGCTCTGACATGACGTCGTCATCGGTACCGCGACGTCCCAAAATACCGCCATGTACTTTAGGGTGTAGCGTTTTAACGCGTCCATCCATCATTTCAGGAAAGCCTGTGTAGGCAGAGACTTCACGAACAGGAAGACCAGCCTCAGACAGCAGTTTGTACGTTCCACCTGTGGACAGTAGCGCGACATTCATAGCGCTTAGTGCTGTGGCGAACTCTACAATGCCGGTTTTATCCGACACGCTAATTAATGCTTGTTTTACGGGGGCAAGAGCGGCTGTAGTCATGTGTGTCCTGAACGTTTTAGTCGATGAGTTGGTGGAATTTGAGTTTTTTGCGCAAGGTGCCGCGGTTTAAGCCCAGCATCTCGGCTGCTTTGCACTGGTTATGATTGACCTGCTCCATCACGTAGGCCAACAAAGGGCCTTCTACCTCATTAATGACCATGGTGTATAGGTCGCTGGGCAGTTGGCCATCCATTTGTTCGAAATAGGTGTCTAAGCTTGCTGTTACAGCGTTGCGTAGGCTCATAAGAGTGTCCTTTGCCTATTATTCATCGTTATTACGCCGCATCTTTTCTAAGAGTCGCTGTTAATTGCTGGATAAAGTCCAGTTGTTCTTGGGGGTGCTGAATTTGGTTAAAGCTTGATCGTACGCTTCGGTCGAGGTCCATAGATTCAAAGTACCAGCTGGCGTGTTTGCGAGCAAAGCGCACGCCCATAAAGTCGCCGTAAAATTCATGAATCGCAGCTACATGCTGGTAGGCGATGTGTAGTTTCGTTTCACGACTGGGCGCTTCTAGTACCTCGCCGGTACGCCACTTGTGCTTTATCTGACCAAGTAACCAAGGTTGACCCTGTGCGCCGCGGCCGACCATGATCCCGGCAGCACCTGTGTAGTTTAACACCTTAAGTGCCTGATCGGGGTGGGTAATATCACCATTTGCGATGACTGGGATCTCGACGCGGCTTACTACCTCTGCGATCGTATCGTATTCGACGGCACCTTTAAACGCGCAGGCTTTGGTGCGCCCGTGAATTGTAAGTGCAGCAATGCCAGCGTCTTGCGCGATGAGGGCAATGGTTGTGGCGTTGCGCTCGTTTGGTGATGTGCCGGTGCGAATTTTGAGGGTCACGGGAATATCTACGGCAGACTTTACTGCGACTAAAATGTCTTGTACCAAGGCTTCGTTGGCGAGCAATGCCGACCCCGCCGCCTTTTTACACACTTTTTTTGCAGGGCAGCCCATATTGATATCGATGATATCGGCGCCGGCTTCCTGGTTGAGTCGAGCTGCTTCCCCCAGTTGTTGGGGGTCATGGCCGACAATCTGTACGATATGAGCTTGGTTGGAGTCAATGACGCTGCGCCATTGGGATTTTTGGGTTTGGCGCGTGTCTGGGTTGGCACTGATCATTTCGGCGACTGCGTAGGACGCGCCGTGTTCGAGGCAGAGTCGACGAAACGGCAAATCTGACACGCCAGCCATAGGTGCGGCGATGACGGGATAGTCAAATTGATGGCGGCCGATCGTCAGCAAAGTCGTTACCACTCTTTATGGGGAATTGGTAAGGATACCGCATGTCGTGCGGTACTAGAACGAACATTTAAAAAAACTCAATGCTTACGCTTGCGCCCGATTAAACAAACCCATTCGTCGGTTTGATCGGCAATATGCAGCTCGACCGCCGGCAAGTAATGTTCGCTTACAGCCGGAACTTGGGATTCAATCAATCCTGCGAGCACTAACAATCCGTCGGGCTTCAAAAATTCGACTAATTTTGGCGCTAACATCATCAAAGGTTCGGCCAAGATGTTGGCAACAAGGGTGTCGGCACAAGCAGGCCCAAGGTGCTGGTCTTCTTGCTCTGGCCCGACCACGATGAACTCGCTACTCGCAATGCTATTGCGTCGCGCGTTGTCTGCAGTTGCAACCAGTGCTTGTGGGTCGTTGTCGATACCCACAAAGCGTGAAGCGCCCATTTTCAGCATGGCAATGCCCAGAATGCCCGATCCACAACCATAATCGACGGTCATTTGATCTTTGAGCTCTTGTTGGGCCAGTTGCTTTAAACACATTGCTGTCGAAGGGTGGGTTCCTGTGCCGAATGCTAGGCCTGGATCCAACAGCAAATTTACCGCTGCTGGATCGGGTGGGGTACACCAACTAGGACAGATCCACAGGTTGTCAGCAAATTGAATGGGTTGGTAGTGTTTTTCCCATTCGCGTTCCCATACACGGTCTTCTAGAATTTCGATATCAAACTGGCCTGAGGGTGCAAACACGTGTTGAAGATGTGAGCGTAACGATTCACTGGGAGTATCAGCCGTGAACAGCCCTAAAATGACTAGGTTGTCCCAAAGGGGTGTCTCCCCAACTCCGGGCTCGAGCACAGGTTGGTCTGCGCCATCTTGAAAAGTAATGGATACCGCGCCAAGTTCGAGCAGGTGGTCCTCGATGGTTTCGTGCAATGTCTTGGGCGCACGCGCTCGAACTTGGATCCAGGCCATGTTAGTCTTCCAGGAGGCCTTCGAGGTAGTGAATGCTCACACCGCCGGCTAAGAACGAGGTGTCTCTGACAAGGTTGCGATGCAGAGCTGCGTTAGTCCGTATACCTTCTACAACCAACTCATCTAGCGCGCGCTGCATGCGTTTCATAGCGGTAGCGCGATCGTGTCCGTGAGTAATGACTTTGGCAATGAGTGAATCGTAAAACGGGGGCACGGTGTAGCCGTCGTAAATGTGGGAGTCAACCCGCACGCCGATACCGCCCGGCGCATGGAAACGCTTGATCTTGCCAGGCGAGGGCAGGAACGTTTGAGGATCTTCCGCGTTGATTCGACATTCCATGGCGTGCCCGGTAAAGGTGATATCGCCTTGCTCGAAGCCAAGGGCTTCACCTCCCGCGACGCGAATTTGCTCGCGTACGATGTCGACACCGGTAATCATTTCGGTGACAGGGTGCTCTACCTGTACCCGGGTGTTCATTTCGATAAAGTAAAACCCACCGTCTTCGTACAAGAACTCGAAAGTACCTGCGCCGCGGTAGCCGATGGTTTTACACGCATTTACACAGCTCTCGCCTACGGCTTGACGCAGCTCATCGGGAATGCCAGGTGCAGGGGCTTCTTCGATCACTTTTTGGTGTCGACGTTGGAGTGAGCAATCGCGGTCGCCCAAGTGAACAACGCCGCCTTGGCCGTCAGCCAATACTTGAATTTCGACGTGTCGCGGACGCTGCAGATATTTCTCGATGTAGACGACATCGCTGCCAAAGGCCGCAGCTGCTTCTGACTGTGTGACCTGCACCGAGGACAGCAGTGCTGCCTCGTTGTGGACGACGCGCATTCCCCGGCCGCCGCCGCCAGCTGCGGCTTTAACAATTACCGGATAGCCGATACGACGCGCAATTTCGAGGGTCCGATCGGCATCGGCAGTCAAGGGGCCGTCCGAGCCAGGCACCGTGGGGACGCCGGCCTTTTTCATGGCCTCAATGGCCGATACTTTGTCGCCCATTAAGCGGATGGTATCGGCTGTGGGGCCAATAAAAATAAAACCGCTGCGCTCAACTTGCTCCGCAAAATCGGCATTCTCGGCCAAAAAACCATAGCCGGGGTGAATCGCATCGGCGTTGGTGACTTCGGCTGCGCTGATAATCGCCGGTATGTTTAGGTAGCTTTGCGCTGAGGCCGCGGGACCGATGCAGACGGCTTCGTCTGCTAAACGCACATGCATGAGGTCGCGGTCCGCAGTCGAGTGTACGGCTACCGTTTTGATGCCCAGTTCCTTACAGGCTCTAAGCACGCGCAAGGCGATCTCGCCGCGATTCGCGATCAGGACTTTTTCTATGGTTCGCATCGATCTGCTCCCGATCAAATAATCGTGATCAGAGGCTGGTCGAACTCAACGGCTTCGCCGTTTTCGACCAAGATGGCGCCAATTTTGCCGGACTTGTCTGCTTCAATTTGGTTCATCATCTTCATTGCTTCGACGATACAGATGACGTCGCCGGCGTTAACGTTTTGGCCAACCTTGATGAAAGGTGCGGATGTTGGTGAGGGCGCAGCGTAGTACGTGCCGACCATCGGTGATTTAACGGCATGACCCTCTATCGCAGCTTCTTTAGGTGCTTCTGCCACTGGCGCCGCAGGTGCAGCGGCCGCCGGAGCGGGTGGTGCGTAGGTCGGCACAGAGGCAACCGAGACATTACCTGCGGGTGCGCTGCGGCGAATACGGACAGAATCGTCGCCTTCATGAATTTCGATTTCGTCGATATTTGACTCTTCGAGAAGCTCAACCAATTTTTTGACCTTGCGGATATCCATAGTAGTTCAACCTTATAAAGTGAAAGCGCTTGGCGCGTTAATGTTGTTTTGTGTGCTCGATCGCTGCCGTTAGCGCCAGTTCGTAACTTTTAACTCCAAAGCCACAAATAACGCCGATGGCGACATCCGATAAATACGAGTGTTTTCTGAAGGGTTCTCGAGCATGTACGTTCGATAAGTGCGTTTCAATAAATGGAATGGCGACACCGGTGAGTGCATCGCGTAAGGCAACGCTCGTATGGGTCAACGCACCGGGGTTAATCACAATCACATCGACATTAGCCGCGCGTGCAGAATGAATTTTGTCGATGAGTTCGTGCTCAGCGTTGCTTTGGTAGCAGCTAATTTGCACACCTTCTTGCAGGGCAATGAGTTGAAGTTGCCCATTGATATCGTCTAGCGTGCTGTGGCCGTAGACTCCGGGCTCGCGTTGGCCAAGTAAGTTGAGATTGGGGCCATGTATTACCCAAATTGTCGCCATAGTAGAGCCGCCCCCGCTGCCTGCTTATAATGGCGCAAGTGTGACAAATTACCGTTTAGAAGTCCATGGGTTCCGAGCCGTTTCGCCGCAAATCACGCTTTTTAGCGTGATTTACCTTAATTGACTGGCAGTATTTACTGTGCGCCAATCGAATTCAGTACAATTTCTTTGGTGAGAATTTGGGGCAAGATTACCGGCGGCTGGCTATTTCCTGGATAGACGAGGTAAAACGGTATGCCGCTGCGCTGAAACTCTGCCAAAAATTCTGCAACCGCGGGGTCGTAATTTGTCCAGTCGATAATGTGGTAGATGACATTGCGTTCGGCAAAGGCTTGCTGAATTTCCGCAGTTTCAAGCACGGCCTTCTCGTTGGCAATGCACGTAATGCACCAGTCGGCGGTGACGTCTACAAAGACCGTCTGCGCCCCGGCTGTCAGCGTGTTGAGCTCGCTGCGCGAAAACGCGCCACTTGATGATTGGGTTTCGGTTTGGACGGGCGGGTTGAAGGTTAGTAGGATGGCAAGTGCGAAGGTCAGTGCAGACAAGCGTTTTGCCCAACCTGTTTTGCTCCAGAGCCATAGCGACAAGGCTATTAACAAGCAGGCAACCAGTAAGGTGGCGAAGACATCCACGCCTGCTTGGCGCCCTGCAACCCAAAGTAACCAGATTACCGTCATGTAGAGTGGGAATGCTAAAAATTGCCGGAACGTGACCATCCATGCGCCTGGTTTCGGCATCCACCGTCTAAGCGTGGTGCTGTAGCTAAGAGCTATCATGGGTAATGCCATGCCTAGCCCGAGTGCGGCGAAAACTAGCAGCGCTGTTGCGGTATTTTGGGTTAGCGCAAAACCTAAAGCCGTGCCCATAAATGGCGCTGTGCAGGGGCTTGCTACCACGACCGCAAGTACGCCCGTAAAAAAGCTGCTCTTGTGGTTGGTTCCTTGGGTGAGTGAGCTGCCTAAGCCCATGAACGACGTTCCGAGCTCGGCAAGGCCCGATAAAGCGAGCGCCATTGCGAAGAACAGAAGCGCCAGCAGCCCGACGAATTCAGTGCTTTGTAGCTGGAATCCCCAGCCAACTGCTTGACCGGCTGCTTTTAACGTCAGTATAAGACCGGCAAATGCCACAAAACTTAAAACAACGCCTGCGGTGTAATACCAGCTGTGAACATGGTTTTCCTTCGGATCAGCGCTGACAAAACCTAAAACTTTTAACGAAAGAATAGGGAAAACACAGGGCATTAAGTTGAGGATGGCCCCACCGAGCAAGGCGAACAGCATTATTGTCCACACGCTTTGCGAGCTAACTTCCGGTCGCGGCTGCAGGGATTGCTGAGCTTGCCGATATTGCTCTTCACTTAGGGGTAAAACTTGTCCGGCCGCAGGCTGTAGCTCGAAGTAGTCCGTGCGCGGAGGATAGCACAGGCCTGCATCGGCGCAGCCTTGCGAGGTAATGGCAAGCACCGTGCCGTCGGGTATGGGAGTGGCGGTGCTTAGGTCAATGTCAGCAAACTCGTAATAGACTTTTACGTCGCCGAAATATTCATCCGTTTTATCGATAGCTGCTGAATAGCGAGCGCTTACGCCCGGTGCCCTGGATTCGGGCTTAAGAGCAAATGCAAACTGATGCTGATACAGATAGTATTCGGGAGCGATTTGCCACAGTACCTTTAGCGTTTGTGCATCGATCAGGTCGACTTGAACCTTGTAAGCGTCTTCAACAGGTAAAAACTCATCTTGATTGCTTGCTGTTAGAAAGTTGCCTTGCGCCAGACTTTGCAGTGGCAGGGCGAGCAGTAATAGCACGGCAAACAACTTGCGAATTCCCTGATCCATTTGCAACCTCAAGCGGTAAAAAGAGCGTAAATACTAGCAGGTTGCTGGTGTAATCCCAAAGTTTCGCCAATCATTCGTGCTATAGTGGCGTCAGATAAAGGAGTGTTGCTATGAAGTTTGTTTTGCAGGCCCTCATGCTCGGTTTAAGCGCGGTGTGTGTTAGTGATGTGGCGGCGAGTCAGGCGCAACACGAGCAGCAGCAGGCCTCGCATGGTAGTCATGCTAATGAGCTACACATTATGAATGGTTGGGTTCGTGCGCTGCCGCCCACGCGAAAGGTGACTGCGGCGTATCTGACATTGCATAACGCTAGCGATACCACAATGACAATTGACGGGTTTAGTTCACCCATCGCAGCTGCTGCAGAGCTGCATGATTCGGTCCTTCAAGATGGACAGATGCGCATGATCAAGCAGCAGGCTTTGGTGTTGGCGCCCGATGAGCACAAGACATTACAACCTGCTGGTTTGCATGTGATGTTGATGGGGCTTGAAGCTATGCCGAAAGAGGGCGATCAAGTCGAAGTGTGCGTTAAATCAGGCGAGTTGAAGTCTTGCAAGGCAGTGCCTGTGTTAAAAATGGCTCCTATGGATGCGATGCCGCATCACCAACATCATTAAACGGAGCAAATCATGGCGCTGCAGCAACTGAAAAACCGAATTAAGACGTGGTTGCCCACCGGCGCTGTGGGCCTGGCTGGCCCCTTGGGAGGTTTGCTCGCGGTTTATATTTTACTGGTGGCGGGGTTTGGAATTTATTGGTCTCGCGCGCCTGCACCTTTCGATGTTCAAGCCATTATCGCGGAGTCTTCATCCCGCCCGGCGACGGGTGTTGCCACAACATTAACTGCCATTCAGCTGGGCGAAAGTCTGTTATCGAAGCCGGGGGGCTTTTTGCGCAATGACATCGCGCCACCTGGGGTTTTGTTGGATAACATCCCCAACTGGGAATACGGCGTTTTAATTCAGCTGCGTGATTTGACTCGGGCGATGCGAGAGGTGATGTCTCGATCGCAATCACAATCACGCGAAGACCCCGATTTGGCTTTGGCGGAGCCTCGCTTTAACTTTCAGGCTAATTCTTGGATGTTGCCAAGTTCCGAATCCCAGTACGAGGAAGGCTTGGCGTATTTGCGTGCGTACTTGGCGCGTTTGCAAGACCCTGAGGCAAAAGAGGCGCAGTTTTACGCCAGAGCCGACAATCTTCGACATTGGCTGGCAGCAGTAGATATTCGGCTGGGCAGCCTGTCGCAGCGCTTGAGCGCCAGTGTGGGGCAGCGGCGTGTGAATACCGATTTGGCTGGTGATGGCGCCGCAACTCAGTCCACGCCGGTACCGGCCGAGCTAGAAGTTAAAACACCGTGGGCTGAAATTGACGATGTGTTTTATGAGGCGCGTGGTACCGCCTGGGCCTTGTTGCACATTCTGCGTGCTATCGAGGTGGACTTTGCGGATGTGTTGGCCAAAAAGAACGCTACTGTGAGTGTCCGACAAATTATCCGAGAACTCGAGGCCACGCAGGAAAACGTATGGAGCCCCATGATATTGAACGGCAGTGGCTTTGGTCTGTGGGCTAATCACTCATTGGTCATGGCGAGCTACTTAACCCGAGCCAATGCTGCCATTGTCGATCTCAGAGATTTGCTAGCCCAGGGTTAGGTAAGCTAGCGACGATAGCGCAGGCGCGTGCCTGTATCCAGAGACAGACGTATCTCTTCGGGGCTTAATTCGTCTGGGAAGTAGGTGCCCGAGAGTTTGGCGTCTAGGATGCTTGCTCCCTCTAAATTCGTGTTGCGAAAGTCGATACCGGACAGATCGGCGTTGCGGAAGTAAGCGTCGCTGAAATCTAAGCCGTCGGCATTCATGTTGCGCAAATCTCGACCACGGTAATCGCCGCTTTTAAGTTCGCTGGTGCTAAGAGTGTCTCGCGCTTCATTAAACGCTTTAACGTCTTCTTGGCGCAGCATTTGATAAAGAGGATCGGGTTTAATTTCTGGTTTGCTCACCGTTTGGCCTCGCGAGTTAGTTACCAAAGAAAGATTGGCGTAAGTGCTGACAGGTGTCAGCACTCAATCTAGGACCATATTGACTCACGATGGTTCCCGCCGCAAGGCTGCCAAAGCGTCCCGAGGTGGCAAAATCCTCACCGCGCGTGAGTGCATATAAAAACGCGCCTGCAAACATATCACCTGCCCCGTTGCTGTCGATGGCGTGTACTTGGTGTGCGGGTATCTCAATGAGTTCGCTACCATCGTAGGCAAGCGCGCCCTCTGCGCCGCGGGTAATAACAAACTGCCGCGCTTTGTGTTTTAACACCTCGATCGCGACGTCTAGGGATTCAGTTTTGGCATAGGTCAGTGCTTCCTGAGTATTGCAGAAGATTAAATCAACGCCATCGCCGACCAAGGCATCGATTTGCGATCGAAAAAATTCGACCATGCCGGGATCCGAAAAGCTGACCGCGATTTTTACCTCGTTCTGTTTGGCGATATCGCGGGCGCGCAGACAGGCTTTCATGCCGGTTGGTGAGGGCGCTTGATAGGCTTCTAGATAAAGCCACTCGCTCGCACACAAAGCTTTGGTATTGAGTTGGTCGAGCGACAAGGCCGCACTGATGCCCAAAAAGGTATTCATGCTGCGTTCCGCATCGGGGGTAATCATGACCAAACATTTACCCGTAGTGCCAATACCTCGCGCAACGGATTCGTCAAAGGCTACACCTGCTGCTGCCAAATCGCCGAGATAGATGTCACCGTACTCATCGTGCGCCACTTTGCAGGCAAAGTACGTTGGGCTACCCAGTAGGGCCGCCGCAATCACCGAGTTGGCAGCACTACCACCACTGGCGTGTTCGGCGGTGGTTAGGTGATCTTGTAGGTGGGCAATTAGCTCATCTTGACGGGCTTCGTCGACTAAGGTCATTAAGCCCTTTTCGACCTGCATGGTGTTAAGGTCTTGATCGGTGACTTTAATTTCAGTGTCGACAAGTGCCGCACCGATCCCGAAGATGGTGTATTGCTTCATGTTGGGTCGCTTCGCGTTTGGTTTCGTGTATTATCTCAGCATCCACTCTAATTAAAAGTGTAATCTTTTCGCATAATCGGCTTATTTCATGTTGCGCAAGCTTTCTATTGTATTGTTGAAGTTATTTCTGGCGTGTTTCGCTTTGGGTTTGCTATGGGTTGCCTATCTCGATGCGACTATAAGCAATACCTTTGATCAAAAGCGATACGCGCTACCGGCGACGGTATATGGGCGTTCACTTGAGCTCTTCGAGGGTGCGCCCATAGAACCTGCGGCATTAGTTCGCGAATTAGATTGGGTGGGTTATCGCTCAGTGGCATCTTTATATCGGCCAGGGCAGTACAGCCGCAATGGCAATCGCATTGAGGTTTATACGCGAGATTTTAAGTTCCCTGATCAATTTGCCAAGGGTGCTAGAGTGGCGATTACGCTGAGTCAAGGTCGAGTCACAACGCTAACGCGGGAAGGCAGGGCAATCGATTTACTCCGACTTGAGCCGATGGTGATCGGGGGTGTCTACCCTAAACACGGTGAAGATCGATTGCTGGTGCAATTAGCCGATGTGCCTGCGAGTTTGACGCAGGGCTTGT
>NZ_CBFHWH010000011.1:33890-48805 GCF_965659035.1 Aequoribacter sp.
GGTGTCTACCCTAAACACGGTGAAGATCGATTGCTGGTGCAATTAGCCGATGTGCCTGCGAGTTTGACGCAGGGCTTGTTGGCTATTGAAGATCAGCGTTTCATGGAGCACTACGGTTTTTCTGTCACGGGTATCGCTCGCGCGTTCATTAGCAATGTACGTTCTGGTCGCGTCGTGGCCGGTGGTTCTACTATCACTCAGCAGCTTGTGAAGAACTACTATCTGACGCCGGAGCGCACCATTACTCGGAAGATTCGCGAGTTGATTATGTCGGTGCTGCTGGAATGGCATGCCGAAAAAGAAGAAATCTTAGAAAGTTATCTAAACGAAATTTATCTAGGCCAAGACGGTCCTCGGGCCATACATGGGTTCGCTTTGGGGGCCTTACATTATTTTGATACGCCGCTTACACAGTTGGGATTGCATCAGCAGGCGCTATTGGTTGGCATGGTCAAGGGCCCGTCATTATATAACCCTAACCGCAACCCTGAGCGCGCCAAAGAGCGCCGAAACTTGGTGCTGGATGTGTGGACGCAAGAGGGTATTATCTCGCCTGAGCAGGGTGCGGTGGCCAAGCTAATGCCTTTGGATTTGCAGGGGCAAGATTCGTTGAAGCAGCGTTTTCCTGCATACTTAGATTTAGTGCGTCGGCAGTTGCGCCTCGAGTACAAGGATGAGGATCTCACAACCTTGGGCTTGCGCATTTTTACGGCCTTTGACCCTTCGATGCAGCTGACCCTGCA
Organism: Aequoribacter sp.; assembly: GCF_965659035.1. Lineage (NCBI taxonomy): Bacteria > Pseudomonadati > Pseudomonadota > Gammaproteobacteria > Cellvibrionales > Halieaceae > Aequoribacter > Aequoribacter sp. Next base: position 34,634 of record NZ_CBFHWH010000011.1, read on the forward strand.
AAAAATCACTGAAAATACGCTAGCGTCTATTGATGACACTAAGCTACTGCAGTCGGCATCGGTGGTGACGCGAGTCGACAGTGGTGAGGTGATCGCCTTAGCGGGTGGCCGCCAAGTCAGTCAGGCGGGCTTTAATCGTGCTCTTGATGCCAGGCGACCTGCCGGTTCTTTGTTTAAACCCGCGGTCTATTTGGCAGCGCTGGAAGATGAAGCTAAGTATAACTTAGTCACTGAAATTCCAGATTTGCCCTTAGCCGTTGAATTGCCCAATGGTGACGTGTGGTCGCCCGAGAACTATGACAAAACGCACCGTGGTTCTGTGTTGCTTTACGCAGCCCTAATTGATTCTTTGAATTTGCCAGCGGCGCGATTGGGGCTCGATCTAGGACCGGCGCGGGTTAAGCAAATGCTGCAGCGCTTGGGCATGACAGCACCTATTCCTGAGGTTGCCTCGCTACCTTTGGGGGTGGGAGAGTATGCCGCTATAGATCTGGCCGCTGTGTATCAAACCATCGCCGCCGGAGGGTTTAGAACGCCCTTGAGAACCATACGCGATATCGTTGATGCCAATGGAGACCCTTTGCGCCGGTATCCGCTTGCGTACGAACGCACAGTTGACCGAGCGACCATGCACCTATTGCACTATGCGTTGCTCGGTGTCATGGAAGAGGGCACCGGTGCATCCTTGGCGCCGTTATTGCCTGCTGATTTGGTGACGGCGGCAAAAAGTGGCACCAGTGACGATGGACGCGACTCGTGGTTTGCAGGTTTTAGCGGGGACTTGTTGACCGTAACTTGGGTGGGTTTTGACGATAATCGTGCCAGCTCTTTAACCGGCACCCGCGGCGCGGGGCAGATTTGGGCCCGGTTTATGGCGCAAGAAGCGCGCAGGTCGGTCGCCTATCGTATCCCGGAAAAAGTGGAATATAAGTGGATTGACGTGACGAATGGGCGTAAAACAGGGCGTGGTTGTCCCAATGCGCAGCGCATTCCCTTTATAGAAGGCAGTGCGCCACGAACGAGTACCGATTGTCGCAAAACTGATAACCCCGTCCGCGATTGGTTACAAAAAGTGTTTGGAGTATGAGTATGGTCTTTGTACAGCGAGCTGGGATCCTTGTTCTATTTACTCTGCTAGCGGCGTGTGAAACGCCAGCGCCCAAGCAGGGCGATACGCGGACGCCGTCTCTGCCCCAAGCTGTGGAGGTACAGCGGCCGCTGTCACCGGCCTATCTGCGCTTACTCGATGAAGGTCAGCAACAGTTGAACGCCGGGCAAATTGCTGATGCGATTGCCACATTTGAGCGGGCGCAGCGTATTCACGCTGATAATGCCCGTGTGTATGTAGCTCTGTCGCAAGCTTATAGCAAGGCGGGAGATCGGCGCGCTTCGGTGGCTATGGCTGAACGCGGTCTGCTGTACTGCAAGGACCTTGATCGTTGCCGCGTGCTACGGAAGCTCGCCGGGAGCTAAGTCTCGGCATACCAGTTGGTAACCCGAATCATTGGGCATGAATTCTAAGCATTGGTTAATGCATCTCGGGTACTCGCCAACACTGTGGCTGACAAAAATCAGTTGGGTATGTCCCGCGTCAGCGACATGATCAATAGCGTCGAGTAGTTGCTCAGTATGAACCGCGTCTAAACCCAGCGTAGGCTCATCTAGGATGAGCATTTTGGGCTGTTTGACCATAGCGCGGGCCAATAAAATAATGCGCTGTTGGCCAAAGGAGAGGGTATCGAACTCGGTGTTGACCAAATCGCTCAAACCGAATGATTGCATCCAAGCCTTGGCCTGGCGGATTTGTCCGTCTGTTGGCTTTTGGTAGAGCCCCTGGCTGTCATAAAAGCCCGAGATGACAACGTGTAGCGTTTTTTGACGCGGCGGAAAGTTTAGGTGTGACGCCGAGTCCACCACGCCAAAACAACGTTTAATATCCCAGACACTCTCGCCACTGCCGCGCTTAGTGCCAAATACCGTAATGTCTTGTCCATAGGCTTTTGGATTGTCGCCAGTAATTAAGCTTAACAGTGTTGTTTTGCCTGATCCGTTGGGCCCCGCTAAAAGCGTGTGCTGCTGTTTGCCCATACGCCAGTTCACATCGTTCAAAATGATGGCATCACCATAGCGCACACTGACGTGGTTAAGAATGAGCGCGTCCTCGGACGCCGTATCCCGTTTTTGGGTATCCATTGGTAGGTCGATTAACGGATGTTTTTCGCACGCAAAGACCGCTTGAACGTCGCTGCGCGCTAACACCTCGCGCTTAGGCCCGTGTGCAAGAATTTTGCCTTGATCTAACACCAGCAGGTGCGTGACGCCCTCTGGTAATTGTTTGATGTCTCGGTAGAGCAGGATGACTGGATCGGCTTTATTGAGCAAAAAGCTCAGGGCTTCATGCAGGGTTTGTTGACTGCGCTTGTCTAGGCCGTCAGTCGGGGTATCTAAAATCAGCAGGCCCGGCGTTTGATAAATCGCCTGTGCCAGCAGTGTTTTTCGTGCCTCACCGGTTGATACAAAACGTAGGCCGCGATCTAGGATGTGTTTGATGCCTAGGCGCTCGATCCATTCTAGGGCGTCATTGTTAAGCGCTGGGCCGCCACTTATGGCTTGGCGCACTGTGGTGCCTGGGTCCGCGGCATCGGGTCGAAATTCCGAATCATCCAGTTTTTTATCCCGCTCAATCAGGGTTTTTTGTTGTTCGAAACACACGTACGCAAGGCCCCGCTCACGGGTTTGATCCGAAATGGAACACTTGCCGACATAATGCTTGGCGCTGCCGCTGATGATGTTAGCTAAACTCGATTTGCCGGCGCTGTTACGACCGACAATGGCCCACTGTTCGCCGGGTTGGATTTGCCAGCTGATGTTGCGTAGTACCGGATTGACTCGGTAGGTCAAACTGATGTTTTCGAGCGTCAAAACAGGCGCTGAACTTGAGGCTTTGATATGATGCTCCTTGCTTTAAAATCACAGTGTAATTCGGGGATATTTCGTGCTCACGCAAATTGAACAGGCCTTGCAAAGCTACCAGCGGTCGCAGCACCCCATGCGGGAGGTGTCGCGTAAAGCGGCGGTGGCAATCATGTTGTCTGAGCAAGCCGGCGACACCTCGGTGCTAATGATACGCCGAGCCGAACGCAAGGGCGACCCTTGGTCGGGCCATATGGCGTTTCCTGGCGGCATGGTTGATCCTACGGACGACCATTCGTTCGCAGCCGCAGTGCGAGAAACCGAAGAAGAAATTGGTTTTGTCTTATCAGAGCAGGATCGAGTGATTGGACGTTTGTCCGATATACGTGCAAGGCGAGCACAAACCCATAAAGACAAGGGTTTAGTGGTGTGCCCCTATGTGTTGCGAGTAGATCGCACCATCGATCCCAATCCAAATCATGAGGTTGCTGAAGTTGTGTGGGTGCCACTAACGTTTATTCGCGACCTGAGTAACCGAAGGCAAATGCCAGCAGAGCTGTTGGATATGCCAAGGCACATCCCCTGTTATCGCTACGGCGATCGGATTATTTGGGGTATGTCTTTGGCGATGCTAGACGAGATGCTGTCTCATACCTTTGATGATCACCCAGATCCCTGGTCGATGGAGGCCCCTGTCTAACGCTTAATGTGAAGACGGGTGTTGATCATTAGTTCGCGCAGGGCTGGATCTACTTGGGTGGCTTCTTTTAAGGTTTCGCGATCGATGTCACCCGTAACAAAGCCCTTGATAATGCGGCTTAACACGGGTGTGAGCTTGGGTTCAAAATCCCACTTGGTCGCGTCGATAATGGGGCCTGAGACCCAGTCATTCGAAACAGGCAAAAAGTACCCTCCGCAACCGGGTAGGCTGTAGTCACCCTTGCGACCGTAGCTGATGTTTGGCGTCATGGGGTTAAAACCGCCCTCGGGCACAGCATCGATTTTGCTCAATGCCAAAATCCATTCCTCGCCGACCTCAAACTCCGCGATCTCGGCGCGGCATAGATCGCCTGTTTTTAACCAAATACGCACTTGTTCGCGGTAGCTTGTGCCTTTGAACTCGTCGAGCACCTCAATATCCATCGAATTGCCTTTGATTTGAACAATTCGGCCGTGGCTAATGTAGTCAACGCGTTCGGTTATGTCAGCGAAGCTGCCTTGCCAAAGACACTCACAGGCGACACTGGGCAAGCTGAGTGTCAGGAGTAACAAGAGCGACAGCGCGCGCATGGTTTAGCCCTTTAACAGGCGCGCCGCTGCAGGGGCAAAGTAAGTGAGAATGCCATCACACCCTGCACGTTTAAACGCTAATAAAGACTCCACCACAACTTTGTCATGATCGAGCCAACCGTTTCGGAAGGCAGCGCAGTGCATGGCGTATTCGCCGCTCACTTGATAAGCGAAAGTGGGTGCGAGCAGTTCGCTTTTTACTCGTTGAACGATATCAAGATAAGGCATGCCGGGTTTGACCATGATCATGTCGGCACCTTCTTGCAAGTCCAGTGCGCATTCATGCAGCGCCTCGTCGGAATTGGCTGGGTCCATCTGATAGGTGGCTTTGTCGCCTTTGCCTAAATTACCCGCCGAGCCTACAGCGTCTCGGAAAGGACCGTAGTAAGCGCTCGCATATTTGGCCGAGTAGGCCATGATAAGTGTATTGATATGGCCGTCTAACTCCAGCGCTTCCCGGATAGCGCCTATACGCCCGTCCATCATGTCTGATGGCGCGACGATATCAACACCGGCTTGTGCTTGGCACAGAGCCTGTTTTACCAATACCTCGGTCGTGACGTCGTTTAGCACGTAGCCATCGTCGTCGATGATGCCGTCTTGCCCATGCGTGGTATATGGGTCTAATGCCACATCGGTCATGATTAAAAGGTCGGGATAAGCTGCCTTTAACGCACGGACAGCTGTGGGTACTAGGCCTTCGTCGGAATAGGCTTCCTCGGCGAGTAACGATTTTTTATCGGCAGGAACGACAGGGAACAAGGCGAGGCAGGGGATGCCGAGTTCTACCCACTCAGCGGCGTCTTGAATCAGCTCATCGACGCTCAGGCGTTCGATACCTGGCATGGACGCGACGCTTTCGCGCTGTTTCTGCCCTTCCAAAATAAATACGGGATAGATTAAATCCTTAACGCTTAGCTGTGATTCGCTGACTAAGCCACGGCGGTTCGCCGATCTGCGCAGCCGACGCATTCGGGTTAGCGGAAAAGCGCCTCGGTTGGCTGCAAAACTCATAAGCCATCCTCTTGTGCGATTTTTGCCATCGCCTTACCGGCGGCTTCGATCGTTAATTCGATATGCTCATCGGTATGCGCGCTCGACATAAAACCTGCCTCGTAAGAAGCGGGCGCTAGGTATACGCCTTGATCCAGCATGCTGTGGAAAAAACGCTTGAAGCGGTCGGTATCGCAAGCCATTACCTGCTGGTAATTCTGGACCTTTTCTTCTTCGGTAAAGAATAACCCGAACATGGTGCCCGCGTAGTTGGTGGTGAACGGTATGCCTGCTTTGTCTGCTTCGGCTTGAATGCCTTGGCACAAAGCCTCGGTGTGCGCGAACAGCGGCTCGTAAAATCCGTCAGCCGAAATAATATCAAGCGTTGCTAGCCCCGACGCCATAGCAATAGGGTTGCCGCTTAAGGTGCCGGCTTGGTAAACGGGGCCCAAAGGAGAGACATGCTCCATGATGTGTTTTTTGCCGCCAAACGCGCCTACGGGCATGCCGCCGCCAATGATTTTGCCCAATGCTGTCAGGTCGGCTTCAATGCCATAATAACCCTGGGCGCCCGCGGTGCCGAAGCGGAAGCCGGTCATGACTTCGTCAAGAATAAGTACAGCGCCTGATTGATCACAGACTTCGCGCAAAGCTTGGCGGAATTCGGGGGTGGGCAGTATGCAGCTCATGTTGCCACAAACAGGCTCGACGATGACGCAGGCAATTTCTTCGCCGCGTTGAGCAAAGCACTCGCGCAGCCCGTCGGGATCGTTATACGTTAGCGTGATGGTATGCTCCGCGATTGAGGCAGGGACACCCGGTGAGCTGGGTACGCCAAAGGTTAGCGCGCCAGAGCCTGCTTTGACGAGCAGCGAGTCCGAGTGACCGTGATAGCAGCCCTCAAACTTTACGATGGCATCGCGACCGGTATAACCGCGGGCAATGCGCAGGGCGCTCATGGTTGCCTCGGTGCCAGAGTTCACCATTCGCACCATTTCCATGTTAGGCAGTGCCGCGCAAATGCGTTCAGCTAGCTGAATTTCAAGTTCAGTAGGTGCGCCGTAGCTCAAGCCAAATTGTGCCCGCTGGACAACAGCATCGCGCACACGTGGGTGATTGTGGCCCATAATCATTGGCCCCCACGAGAGTACGTAATCGATATAACGTTTGCCATCAACATCATACAGGTAAGGACCATCGGCCTTGTCGATAAACACTGGGGTGCCGCCCACTGCCTTAAAGGCGCGGACGGGTGAGTTGACACCACCGGGAATGTGGATGCCAGCGCGTTGGAAAAGAGTTTCTGATTGATTCATGTTGATTTGGGCCCGATTAAAGAGTGGGTTTTAAAACGACAAGGATAACGATTGCAAACAAAAACAACACGGGGATTTCGTTAAAAAATCGATAAAATACGTGCGTATGCCAATCGGCATCTTCCAAGATAATCTTCAGGTAGCGACCACATTGATAGTGATAAACCCACAAAAAAGCAACGCCGGCAAATTTAGCCCACCACCAGACTTGAGTTTGATAGTAGTCCCAATTTAGATGCAGCAGAGCAATGCCGAAGCCTGCGGTTAAAAATAGAAACGGCGTGACAAATCGATACAGCTTGCGTGCCATAATGGCCAATTGCGCGCGCGTCTCAGCGTGCTCTGAGGACGCGTGGTAGACAAAGATACGCGGTAAGTAGAATAAGCCAGCGAACCAGCAAACCATAAAAATAATGTGAAAAGCTTTCAGCCATAGCATGGTTGTTACCCGTTGCGCGCGGCGCGGTTGATCAGTTTTTCGATATCGTTAGACCAGACGCCGGCGATCACCTGGCCCGTTTGATCTTGGATCAAAGCAATTTCGGCGTTGTTGTTGCTAAGTACATCTCTAACGCGCTTTACCGAAGCAGTATCGTCAAGCGTGACGTAACTAAAACGCCTCACGTCTAGGTCGCTGACTGACAGGTCCTCGCGCTCGACGACTCTTTGCAGCAGGTTTTGCGTTTTGACGATGTACGATGGTTCGCCATGGCGTGTAATGATACACCATGGAGCCTCAATCATCGCAAACTCTTCTTGGGTTGCAGGTTGGTCAGCTTCTAAGGCGGTGAATTGCGTACTCCAGCAAGCGCTAACGTGGGTGCTGTGTAGCAAGCGAAGAAGAGGGTTGTGTTGAGAAGATTCATCCACTGTTTCTAAAATTTGGTAGATAGAGCGTTGCCGCAGTACGCTGGTAAATACGATTGTCCCTGCGACCATGCAGATCAGTGCAGGCATGGTGGTTTGTAAATTGCGAGTCAGTTCAACGGCCGCTAATATGCCCGCTAAGGGCGCATTAATCATGACTCCCATAGTGGTCGCCATGCCAACAACCGCATAGAGGCTGTGTTCACTGCTCATTTCGGGTATCGCCAGCGCTCCAAGGTCGCCCACCAATGCGCCTATCGTGGCGCCTATGAATAGACTGGGACCGATGGTTCCCACAGGCATGCCTACGCCTGCGGTCAGACTCGTGGTGGCGATCTTTGCCAGCGCAAGAAGAACCAGGAAGATAAGCGTCACTTGGCCGCTCAGTAAAATCGCCACGGTATCTGTACCCATGCCCATGACCTCTGGGATGAAAGCGGCAATGCATCCGGTGGTGAGACCTGCGAGTCCAAATCGCAGCCATATTGGCCACTGCAAGACGGGTTCTAGCCGCTTAACGCTTGCTGTAATACAGGCAGCCGAGGCGCCACAGGCAATGCCGAGCAAAACAATAAGAGGCAGCTCTGCAAGGGATTGAAGATGGGCCTGAGGTGCGGCAAAAATGGCTTCGGTGTTGCCAAACCATTGCGTAATGACGGAAGCGGTTGCGGCCCCAACCAGTACTGGTATGAAGCCGACCACAGTATACTCGGCAAGTATGACTTCCATTGCAAAAATGACACCGGCAAGCGGCGTGTTAAAGGCGGCGGATATACTAGCTGCCGTGCCGCAAGCAATGAGTATGCGCAAGCTGTTGTTGGGGAGCCTAAAGCGCTGTCCAAGTGCGCTGGCGACGGTGGCGCCGATATGCACTCCTGGCCCCTCGCGCCCACCCGACTGACCGCTCGCCAACCCGATAATGCCAACGATAGTTTGAGTCAGGGCATTGCGTAATGGCAATTGACCATAGTGGCTGTTTAGGTGGTGTATTACGTGGCGAATACCGGTGCTACGACTGGGTTCCTTCAAGGCATGCAGTATAAAGGCAATCACCAAGGCACCGCCGGTCGCGAGCCCCACACGGTGAAGTATCGACAAAGCTTCGAAGCCCTCGGCGGTGGCGCTGCTGCCTAATAGTGAGCCCAGTGCTTGAATGCCCCAAAAAAATCCAAGCACCGCGAAGGCAGCGAGTGTGCCGCTCATCAGGCCCAACACGCTGTAGCCGGCTATCGCATCGTAACTGGATAGATGATCGCGGAAGCGACTGAATTTTAATCGCTTTATTTTGCGCATGCGTGCTCGGAAAATTGCAAAACTACACCTTATCATTCTGATCGAAGGCTCTATACTATGCGTTTTCGGTGGGGGAGTGTTATGGCTAAAATCAAAGTGGGTATTGTGGGCGGTACAGGTTATACCGGTGTGGAACTGCTTCGTTTGCTGCTACCCCACCCCGAAGTAGACGTTACTGCACTCACATCACGAGCTGAGAACGGCCGTCGGGTAGATGATCTTTATACCAACCTTCGAGGGTTTTGTGATCTTAAGTTCACTGACCCTTCTGACTCAGCGCTGAGCGACTGCGATGTTGTGTTTTTCGCAACGCCGCATAACGTTGCAATGCAAACCGCTCCCGAGCTATTGGCCAATGGTCAGAAGGTGGTGGACTTGTCTGCCGATTTTCGACTGCGTGACGCTGAGGAATGGTCGCAGTGGTACGGCGAGCCCCATGCCGCACCTGAGCTGCTGACCCAGGCCGTATACGGCTTGCCGGAGCGCAACCGCAACGCGATTAAGGCTGCGCGCTTGGTGGCTTGTGCTGGTTGTTATCCTACCTCGATACAGCTCGGCTTTTTGCCTTTGTTAGAAGCGGGTGTTGTTGATGCCTCGAATCTGATTGCGAACGCGGCAAGTGGCGCGAGTGGCGCAGGTCGCCAAGCTAAAGTCGATAATTTGTTAACCGAAATTAGCGACAGTTTTAAGGCTTATGGCGTGGCTGGGCATCGTCATTTGCCTGAAATCGAGCAAGAGCTGAAGGTCGCGGGAGGTAGCGATGTGCGCTTAACCTTCGTGCCCCACTTGTTGCCAACTATACGGGGCATCCACTCGACCTTGTACGCTAAGTTGACTGGCGATGTTGGCGATATTCAAGCCTTATTCGAGGCGCGCTATGCCAACGAGCCTTTTGTCGACGTTTTGCCCAAAGGGCAATATCCGCAAACACGCAGTGTGCGGGGAAGTAACGTATGTCGCTTGTCGATTGAGCGTCCCGCGGGTCGCGATACGGTTGTTGTGATGTCGGTTATTGATAACTTGGTTAAAGGTGCCTCGGGCCAGGCTGTGCAATGTATGAACATTATGTGCGGGTTTCCTGAAGAGGCCGGCCTGCAAGGAATTGCACTGATTCCCTAAGGCTGGCCTCGAATAATAGTTGACCTGTTTACTTGGTTTTATCACAATGTTGTTCAGATTTTTGTGAGTGTGTTAGATGAGTGTCGCCGAAACATTTGATCCCCAAACCATTCGTGTTGCTCCCAGTGCGATTAGCAAAATCAATGAGCTGATCTCTGAAGAGGGTAACCCGGCGCTAAAGTTGCGTGTGTACATCACGGGTGGTGGGTGTTCTGGGTTTCAATACGGTTTCGCTTTTGAAGAAGACGTAGCGGATGACGACAGTCTGTTTGCCGACGACAAAGTGATTGTCGATTCCATGAGCTATCAGTACCTAGTGGGTTCGGAGCTCGATTACACCGAGGGGTTGGAAGGCTCTAAATTTGTTATCCACAACCCCAACGCGGTCACGACTTGCGGTTGCGGCGCCTCTTTTAGCTTATAAATCTTAAGGCTCAGGGCTGAGGTTTTAGGCCGGGTAAATTACGCCCAGGGGGACCTCGCCCTTACTTCCCGTGATGCTGTGTAAATCAAAGCGCTGATCGTTAATCCGAGCGTAGGCTAGCCACGCAAAAGCGGCCGCTTCTACCCAGTCGGGGTCAATACCCAGTTCTCGCGTCGTTGCGACCTGATAAGCTCCGCTGTGTGCCTCTATTCGCTCCATTAAGTACGTGTTGTGCGAGCCGCCTCCGCAGACGTATATGTTTGAGGGCGCGGTTGAGTTCTGAATAATGCTTTGGGCGCAACTGACAGCTGTGAGCTCTGTTAACGTTGCTGCGATATCTTGGGGGCGGTAACGCTCCAAGGACGCAGTGTTAGCGACTAACCAATCGTGGTTAAAATGCTCGCGGCCGGTGCTTTTAGGTGGGGTTTTGGCGAAGTATGTGTCGCACAGCCAGTGTGACAGCAACGCGGGTTGAATGACGCCGCTACGAGCCCAATCGCCGCCGGTATCGAAGGGGCAGCCCAAGTGCAGCCGACACCACGTATCGATTAAGGTGTTGCCCGGTCCGGTATCAAAGCCGTGTTTGATCGCGCCTTTCTCTGAAATGGTAGCGTTGGCTAATCCACCGATGTTCAGCACTGCGCCCGACTGCTCTGCTCCGAGCATGGCCTTGTGGAATAGGGGGGCTAACGGCGCCGCTTGACCACTCGCAGCAAGGTCTCGGCCCCTGAAGTCAGCAATGGTGGTGATGCGGGTCTTTTGGGCGATAGTGTGGGCATCGCCGATTTGCCATGTAAATGCGGGCGCTAAGCCTGCCGCATCGGGTCGGTGTCTGATGGTTTGACCGTGACTGCCTATCGCCTCCACGTCACTTGCCGTGATGCCATAGTCCTTTATTAACTCGAGACTTGCTTCTGCAAATAGGTCGCCAAGGATTCTATGCAGCTGACCTATTCGGTCGACTTGATACGTCTCGCTGACACTCAGTCGATGAAGCTCTGCTGTTAGGTTCTCGGGTAGCTCATAGGTATAGGTATGCTCAAGTAGAATGGATTGGCCGTCTATGCGCACCAGGGCAGCGTCGACGCCGTCGACACTTGTGCCCGACATCAAGCCGATAAATAACCCGCTTTTATTGGGTGTTGAGTTTGGCAAGTTGAGTTGCCTGTTGTTCGCTGATCAAGCGCGCCAAAGCCTCTTGCTGTATCTGCGTTTGCGCTTTAAATCGAGGCATTTCCGTCGCTGCTAAGCTTTTCGCTTTAGGGAGCTTTTTATGGATAGTACGCGGGTTTTGGTGCACGCCATTCACCAGGAACTCGTAATGCAGGTGCGGCCCTGTTGCGGTGCCGGTAGAGCCTACGGTGCCGATGATCTGGCTTTGACTGACGCGCTGGTTCTTTTTTACATGGCGCTTAGTGAGATGCAAATATTTGGTGACGTACTTTTCGCCGTGTTGAATAAATACGTAGTTGCCGTTGACGCGGTTGTAGTCGGATTCGATAACGCGGCCGTCGCCGGCTGCAAATATCGGGGTGCCTTTGGGTGCCGCGTAGTCTGTGCCTCGGTGAGGCCGAGACGTTTTGTAGACAGGGTGCACACGGCGAGGGTTAAAGTTAGAGCTAATGCGCGTGAAATCTAACGGCGCCATTAAGAACGCTTTGCGCATGCTCTCGCCGCGCTCGTTGAAATAGCCAAGGCGTCCGCTTGCGTCGGTATAGCGGTAAGCGGTGAAGGTCTCGCCTTTGTTGGTAAACGCGGCGGCAATGATGTTGCCATCGCTGAAGTATTGGTCATCTAAGTACAGCGTCTCGTATACCACATGCAAGGTATCGCCTTCTCGTGGGTCCAGTACAAAGTCGATGACGCCACCGAACAAGTTGGCAAGTTCCATAATAAGGTTGTCGCTTAATCCGGCTGCTTGACCGGCCAAGAACAAGGAGCTAGTAATCTCGCCGCTTTTTTCAACGATGCGTACTTCGGGCTCCCTTACTTGCCGCTCTACGCGAAACTTGCCGTCCTCATGGTGGTACACCATGGATTCGAGTGCTGATAACTTATGCTGAATTTCGGTCAGCTCGCCCGACGGCTTAGTGGCAAAGCCCAAGGTTTGTCCGGGGAATAATTGTGTCAGAGACCCTTCGGGTGTTTTTCCTGCGATATAGGCATCTCGCTCACTGAAACCCGCGCGCGTCATCAGTTTTGACAGGCTGTCGCCCGGGCGTACTTGATAAAAAGCCCAAGTGAGCTCGCTGGTCGGTTGGGCGACTTCGGACTCTTGTTCGTCTACCTCATCGGTGAGCGCATCTGTTGCTACGGGCAATGCGTCCTTCGCTAACTCGGCTGGTTGGGGTAAGGGTAGCTCCGCATCTCGGTTGGCCGAGACATCGCCTGATGGAGTGAAAGGTGCAACAACCGCTAAAAACAGCAATACAAAGCCGATCGCCGCTAAATGCTTGCGTGGCATGTGAGTGGCGCTTTGCAGAGGCTCGCGTCCGGCGCGGATGGCTTTTTTGAATAATGACGTCATTTTTACGCTGTTTTCATCACAAGGGTGCGAGTATAAAGGACTTGGCTTAATAAAGGGAACGTTTGCGCAAGGCTTGCAATATGCTGAGGCTGATGTATCGTGCGCGCGTCACAGTAACAGGCAATGCGGAGCGGGCATGTCGAATGCACTATTAGAGGATCTTAAGGCGCGCGGACTGGTCTTCCAGATCGCCGGTGAAGAACGATTTGTCGATTGGCTTAACGAAAAGCCTCGCACTTTATATTGTGGATTTGATCCAACCGCTGACAGTTTGCACATTGGCTCGCTGGTGCCGTTATTGATGTTGCGTCGTTTTCAGGAAGCTGGACACAGACCGATCGCTCTGGTGGGCGGTGCCACTGGTTTGATCGGCGACCCCAGCTTTAAAGCCGCCGAGCGGCAGCTGAACACGCCCGATGTTGTTGCAGGGTGGGTCGATAAGCTTAAAGCACAGGTCAGTCGCTTTATCGCCTTCGATGACACCGCAAGCTCCGCCATGGTCGCTAATAATCTGGATTGGACGCAGGGTATGGATGTTTTGACTTTCCTGCGTGATATTGGCAAGCATTTTTCTGTGAACTCGATGATTCAAAAAGAATCGGTAAAGCAGCGTATTGAGCGGGAAGGCAGCGGTATCAGCTTTACCGAGTTCTCGTACAGTATTCTTCAGTCTTTGGATTTTGCCGAACTTTACCAGCGGTACGAGTGTGGCCTGCAAATTGGTGGCTCTGATCAGTGGGGTAATATTACAGGCGGTATTGATCTAGCTCGACGATTGCACGGCGCCCAAGTGTTCGGGTTGACCATGCCGCTTATTACTAAAGCAGATGGCACGAAATTTGGCAAAACCGAATCGGGCACAATTTGGCTCGAGGCCAGCAAAACATCGCCTTATGCGTTTTACCAGTTTTGGCTGGGTACCGCTGACGCGGATGTCTACAAGTTCTTGCGTTACTTCACCTTCCTGCCGGTAGAGCAAATCGCCCGCATCGAAGAGGAAGATAAAGCAGCGCAGGGCCGGCCTCAGGCTCAGGCGGTATTGGCAGAGGAAGTTACGCGCTTGGTGCATGGGCAAGAGGGCCTCGATGCTGCACTGCGAATTACTGAGGCGCTGTTTAGCGGCAGCCTGTCAGATCTAAGTGCTGATGACTTGGCGCAACTGGCGCAGGATGGATTGCCTACTACCAACGTAACACGTGGTGATTTGCCCGCGACATTGACGCAGTTACTTAGCGATGTTGATGCAGTCGCTTCGGGCAAGCAGGCCAAGGACGCTTTGAGTCGATCTGCTGTTACCGTCAACGGTGCTGCTTTGGGTATGGATGTTAACGCTAATCCTGAGGCGTGGTTCCCGGTTGGTAGTGCGCTGGCGGGTAAGTTTTACCTTGTAAAAGTGGGTAAGAAAAAGCATCACTTATTCGTAATTTCGG